>NZ_JAHHPN010000443.1:0-6237 GCF_024606325.1 Endozoicomonas sp. ONNA1 | reverse complement strand
AGGTGAGGTAACGGTTGTAGACGAAATTGTTCAACAAGCCGCAGAAGCTGCTAACAGCTTGCTGGTACCAGAAGGCTTGGAAAAAGAAACCTGGCAAGCCATACGAGGTATTCAGCGTTTCTATCTGCGCATGATGGATATGGAAGAAGGCGCAGGTGCATCCAAACTGGATAATTACCAGAACTTTGCCAAAGCATTTCGGGTGGCTGATTACACCAGCGTGATGGCCAGCATGACCGCCAACAAAGCTTGTTTGAAAGGTGTGAAGGACTTTACTTCCCGCGACCTGACTGACAGCACTGAGCTTGGCCCAACACATCTTGGCCGTGTGGTGATTGCCTTGCAGCAGCTGCTGGCAGAAACCGAGCCACAAGTGGTGATCTCCCAGTTACAGGAAGACTTACCGGACTTTCTTGAAAGTCGACCGCTCTTGATTGATCTGGCCAGTTTCATCAGCAAGAAATCATCGGATCAAGCGGTGCGTGATGTGGCCGAAGTGCTTACTGGGCGCCTGCGTAATCTGCGTTTGGGTTAAACCTTCAATATCATCACTAAGAGGCATTAATGAGTATTCGGCGCTTTTCATCCCGCACTCACCAACTGGATAAAACCTTTCTGGCGGATCATCTGAAGGGCGCCCGGAGCTACAAGCGTATTGCAGGTTATTTTACCAGCTCCCTGTTTGAAGTGGCTCACGAATGGATTGAAGACATACCTGATGTAAAAATCGTTTGTAATGTGGATATTCATCCCGACGACCTCAAAGTAGCGCAGCTGCGTGAATCGAAAATGATTGGGCGCTGGAACAAAAATGATATTGAAGCCGAGTCTTTGCTCAACCGCTCCCGCTATAAACGACTGGACGAGTTTCTGGCAAAGCGGGGGCAGGTGATTCGGGTTGCTCCAGACAGTGTGTGTGGTTTTGTCCATGGCAAGGCTGGCGTGATTGAACTGGCAGATGGCAGAAAACTGGGCTTCATTGGCTCAATGAATGAAACCAGTAGCGGTTGGCAGAGACACTACGAAATTCTTTGGGAAGACAGCTCACCGGAAGGCGTGGCATGGATAGAGGAAGAATTTGATTACCTCTGGAATGCCGCCCGCCCATTACCGGAGGCAGTATGCAGGGAGATTAAACGCCGTGGTCGTCGTCATGAAATCATCGTGGATGAAATCAGCAGCGATGACAACCTGGCGCCTGCTGCATTGGTAGAAAGCCCGATGTATCGGGAGGGCATGAGTTTGCAGCCCTGGCAACAGGGGTTTATCACAGAATGTCTGAGCCACTATCGGAATTATGGCGTTGTTCGGTTATTGCTGGCCGACGAAGTCGGGTTAGGTAAAACCCTTTCTATGGGTACTGCGATGTTGGCACTGTGCCTGCTGGCAGAGAAAGAAAAGAAGCGTCGCAAGCCTGTTATCATCTTTGCCCCTGCAACACTCTGTGAGCAGTGGCAAACCGAAATGATGGATAAGCTGGGCGTCCCCTGTGCTCGCTGGAATACCGAGAAAAAGGTCTGGTGGGATCACGATGACCGGGCGGTTTCGCCTTCTGGTACAGAACACATCGCCAAATGTCCGCTCCGTATCGGTATTGTTTCTACCGGTCTGATGATGCGTGACTCTCTGGAAAAGCAATACCTGCTTGGATTAAATTATGGCCTGGTGATTCTGGATGAGGCGCACAAAGCCCGGAGTCGACAAGGTTTTGGTAAAGATGCTGGCAGTCCGAATGCCTTGCTGGAATTTATCAGGGAAGTCGCCGCTCGTTCTGACCACGTGTTGCTGGGGACGGCAACCCCTATCCAGACTCGACCAGAGGACCTTTGGGATTTGGTACGCGTTTTACATCAGGGGAAAGGTCGTTTTGTGTTGGGTAATGACTTTGCCCCCTGGCATAGCCCGAAAGACGTGCTGCCGATTTTGTCGGGAGAAGAGGAGGTGTCAGATCCGCAATATGCATGGGAACTTTTACGTTCACCCCTGCCGACATTGAACTCCACTAATGAAGGTCGTGCACGGCGTTTGTACAGTGCTATCCGACAAGATTTAGGCATTCCCAAAGACAAATGGCAAGGCGGATCTTATACGGATTTGAGCATCGATGTGCGGGAAGATTTGCAATTTGCTCTGGAAAGCACCATTGCAGGAGCCAGCTTCTTCCAGAGGGAAAACCCTTTTGTACGCCATGTTGTATTACGAAAACGCACCACGCTGGAAGATGCAGGATTGTTGAAAAAAATTGGTGTTGATATTCACCCAAACCTGAATCTGGTCCGGAAAGTGAATGACTTTCATGCCTTATTTGAAGGGCAGGCGCTGCGCACCAGCGAGCATTTCCGGGAAGCCTATGCCGAAGCAAGGGTATTTGCGAAAGCGCTGAGTAAAGACGGCAAAGGTGGTGGCTTTATGAAGAACCTGATGGAACAACGAATCTGTTCCAGCGTGATTGCAGGCATCAATACTGCACAAAAATTGCTGGAAGGTCGCACCATCCACGAAGAGACAGATGATGAAGATTTTGATCTTGTCGTTCAGAACGATGCTGAGCGGTCAGCACTGACCACACTGCTGCACCGCCTGAAACAGGTCAAAGAAGACCCCAAGCTGAACGCTGTAATCCATTATCTGGAAACAGAAGGCTGGCTTGAACATGGCGTTATTATCTTCAGTCAATATTACGATACAGCACACTGGTTAGCGGATTCGTTAGCCAAACGATATAAGCAAGAAGCTGTTGGACTTTATGCTGGTGCAGGACGAAGTAAGTTATACCGTGAAGGTGAGGCAGTTGGTATTCAGCGGGAAACCCTCAAAGAAATGGTGGCGGATCGCGAACTCAGAATTATGGTGGCGACTGATGCTGCCTGCGAAGGTCTTAACCTGCAAACACTGGGCACACTAATCAATATTGACCTGCCCTGGAACCCCACAAAACTGGAACAACGAATCGGGCGTATCAAGCGTTTCGGACAAGCTCGTGATCGCGTGGATATGTTAAATCTGGTCAACGAACAAACTGTAGATGAGAAAGTGTATGACCGCCTTTCAGAGAGAATGCGTGATCGCTTTGACCTGTTCGGTTCATTGCCCGATACCATCAAAGATGAATGGATTGAAGACATAGAAACACTGGGTGAAAAAATGGACGAATATATTCACGACCACAGAGAAGCCACCGGTTTTGACTTGAGATATAATGCGTCTATGCAACCATCGGATAATGAATGGAGAGATTGTTCTCAGGTGCTTTCACAGCGGGATTTTGCCAGCCTGATGCGAGAAGGGTGGAGCAGCTGACCGTTGTTAAATAAGGAGGCTGCCTTCCATGGAATTAAAGCTGGGTATGTTTACCGGCCATTGCTGGGGCTTCGTGACTGAAATTCAGGCATCAAACACAACAGGGAAAATGCGTCAGATCTGTCGAAAGGCTAAAAATATTTACCGCCATGCGGAGATTGTCACAGGTACAAGAACTGAGATAGGCAAGAGATACACTTTTACCAAAGATGGTAACTTTGAAGTCGCCAGTGATTTGTTACTCTATCTTGCTATCTGCTTCCGATATGGAAAAGCTTACCTTTTTCAACTGCCGCTACCTATTGATGAATGTGACCCGTCGCACCTTGCAACACAAGACTATCACGAGCTGCATTATGATAGGCAGCTTCAGATGTTCAGAATAACTTACAATAAAGTCAATTATGACCACATTGCTTATATCCAAAAGCGTTGGAATAAATTTTTTGAGGAAGAAACAGACACCCTCTTGCAGAGGCAGTCTGAACTGGTTCGCTGGATAGTCGATGCAGTCACTTCCCCTCCTGGACATCTTCACATTGTCTATTGTCAGCAACAAATTAGAAAAATACTCAATGAGTTGCTTTCTGAACTGAATTATGAATCCGAAGAAGAGGCTGTTGTTTGAATGCAATAAATAGAATTCCGGAAGCTGCCCCCTAATTGGTGTGGGTATCGCAAGAAGTTTGGTAGCTCAATATTGAGTTATATTTGCTGACGAACATTACGGAATCTGATGGGAGGTGGTATGAAGCCCTGTCAGTATTTCTAGTGCTAATTGCCCCGTCATACCTGCATTGGGACCTTGTAGTATTACAGCCTGCAAAAGAGCATGAACGCATTATAAACGAAGGGTGGTTCAAGCGGCTTATGTCATAAAAGAGTAAGACCAACGGAGTAGAAAAAATCAAACTCACAGGCCGATTATGGTAATACACTTCTTGTTTTTGAGTTGCTCCTCGATCCAGTCAACCAGCTCTTGAACAGTCTTCTTAAAAATACCCATGTTATCATCGAACCTCTGTTGAATAAGGCGATTAATGCCATCACCATAAATACTCACATAAGGCTTTAAGTCGCTGAGGTGCTTAGCTGTTTCAAGCTCTACCAGTAGTTTTTTATAAAGCTCTAGTATTTCAAGCCACTCTGATTTTTTTATGACCGTGTATCCATAAAAATCATATCGGCTAACTGCAGATTTGATCACTCTGTCGAAATAACTGAAATGGTCATCCATGATGAAAATAGAGTTATCAGACCAATGCTTACCATTAAAGTGGCCGGGCTGTAGTTCAACAAAATGAGTGCCGTCCAACTCACTTTTATTTCTTATGATTTTCAGGTCACTCATTACAATCCAATCTGAATCCATTAAAACCTCAGCTTGCTAATTATTTTTAGAGAAGAAAGCTCTGACAATCCAGGTAAATCCAGTGAAACAAAATTATAGCTCAGGTGATAGTGACTATTTGGCAGCACTACATGAGCCAACCCATTGACTGAGGGTTTGTCCTCGGAAACTATACCAACCACAAGGTAGCCTATCAGATAGCAGACTATGATGTTGCAGTACCCGTCTAGACCTCAACTGAATCGTGGCTTTGCCCGGTTTGTGTCTGATATATTGGAAGGGTAAGAGGGTAATAGAGCTATGCCAATTTATGAAATCACCAGCGATTCACTAACCCCCGTTGAAGCGACTTCATTTGAACAAGAGAACCTGAAAGAGAGGCAAGACCTTCAACGACTTCTGAAAGCCAATATTGAAGCCATCAGCCCGGATACATTGATCATTGCGGAAGAGTATGGCGATTTTGTCGAATCAAACCGACGCATTGACCTACTGGGCATAGACACCAATGCCAATCTGGTTGTAATTGAGCTGAAGCGGGACGATCTGGGCGGCCATATGGAGCTACAAGCTATTCGTTATGCAGCAATGGTTGCCAATTTAACCTGGGACCAGGCCATCAATGCCTATAAGCAATTTCTGACCGACAACGACCAGGACGCAGATGCTGAAAGTTCACTACTGAGTTTTCTGGGTTGGGACTCCCCCTCCAGCGAGGACTTTGCTCAGGAAACCCGCATTGTTCTGGCTGCCCGGAACTTTTCAAAAGAAATTACCACGTCCGTATTGTGGCTCAATGACCGTGATCTCGACATTACCTGTGTCCGACTGAACCCATTACGGTTCGAAGACCACCTGCTACTGAACGTTGAACAGATTATTCCTCTGCCTGAAGCAGTAGATTATCAGGTTAACGTCCGGCACAAGAAGCGGGAGGAGCGAGCGGCACGAACAGACAATAAAGACCGATCCCTGTTAAGCCTTCACATCGATGGAGAACCCTTCGAAACTGGCTTTAAAAAGTCCAACATTGGCTATCTGGCAGTCAAAGCACTCGAACATGCAGAACTGATTGATGAAGCAACATTTGAGTTCCTTCGGAATAATACTTCCTGCGCATTTCGACTGCTTAAGACCCTGGATGAAATTACAGATAATGAAGAGAAGTACAGAAGGTACAGAACCCAGCAAAAAGCTGAGTTCTTCTATCAAGGCCAGGAGTACTACATCGCCCGTAACTGGGGTGTCTCAAACATAACCCCTTTTATCCGAGAAATTGAGAACCGTTTTCCCCGGATAAAAATCACCATCGACTGAATTTAGGGGCCTATGATCCCTCATGAAAAAAGCCATTTTTTTAAACAGCTCCATGAAACTTCTTTTTTGTCGCTGGCTCCCAAGACAGAAAATACTCCATCATGAGTTTTTTACTTGTTCAGTATAAGACTGCTATGCAGGGCAAATAGCTTATATGACATGTATTTTCTGTCACTAAAGTTGTGCGTATGCTCCCCCACATATGAACTAAAGTATCATCGGGACTCCCTGTCCAGCTCCCCCCCTGGCTCTCCCACGCTACAATTCTC
>NZ_JAHHPN010000442.1:0-5066 GCF_024606325.1 Endozoicomonas sp. ONNA1 | reverse complement strand
ACCACCGACACGCGGATTTTCAATCCGCTGCTCTACCAACTGAGCTACCCAGGCCTTTCACGTAACCATGTGCGAGGCGTATTAAACGGATTTCACCCCTCTGAGTCAAGTCGGCTATGCTGATTTTCCGTTTTTTGAACGAAAAAAGTGGTGTGGATCAACTGTTTAGAGTCACAATGCAGCTGGCAGAGTTTATTTTGTTATTGAAAGACGACATAGTCCGCCAATTCTTCCAGGGACTCCAGTTCAGCTATTTCTTCAATCGGTGCCTGCCCCTTTTCTTCCTTGTAAGTCTGATAGGCTCTGGTATCTATAACAATGTCGCCATTTTCTTCCTGAAAGAGGACAGAGTGGTCGCTGATGGCAGAGAGAATGAGCTTCTTTTTGTTGTTAGAGATAGAAATGTCTTTGATGTTCATAGGTCAGGCTCCTAATCAGTTTACTTCTGTTCAGGTACAAAACCTTCGGCGGCATCATAGTCTTCACCGGCGAAAAACTTATCCATCTGTTCGGTCAGGTATTTGCGGGTTTCAGGATCCAGCAGACTGAGGTGTTTCTCGTTAATCAGACGAGTTTGGTGGGCTTGCCATTCACTCCATGCAGACTGGGAAACGTTCTCGTAAACCCACTGGCCTTTGGGGCCTGGCAGAGGTGGCACAGCAAGGCCTTCGGCTTCTTTCTTGAGTTTTACACAGTGTACGGTACGGGCCATGGGTATCCTCTTTCTCACAATCAGTAATAGGGTGGCATCTTAACAAACTATTCGTCAGGACGAGCAGCTGACTTCCAGCTTTTTACTCCACTCAGGGGGCTTTTGAGCATAATGTCCCAGATCAGGATGCTCATCATAGGGTGACTGCAACACTTTCATCAATTGGTCGATTTCACTGTAGTCCCCCTTTTCCGCCTTCTCGATAGCCGTTTGGGCGAGATAATTTCGCAGAATGTATTTGGGGTTGATTTGTTTCATTCGTTCGTGGCGCTGCTGCTCTGGCTCCGGGTTTCGACGAATCCTTTCATCATAGCGTTGCAGCCACTTTTTGAGGAACTCAGGTTCACTGCACAAAGCAATGAATGCTGATACGCCCTGACCTGCACGGTAATCCGACAAGGTACGGAAAAACAGGGTGTAGTCCAGTCGTTGATCATGAAGTTGCTGCAGAAGATCCCTGATCAGATCTGAGTCTTCAGGTTCTTCTTCCTGCAGCCCCAGTTTCTCACTCATCAATGAAAGATATTTGGTTGAGTAAAGCGCGGGATAGCTGTCCAGTATTTTTTGAAGAGTAGATATATCTTCGAGCAGAGGCAAAAACGCCTGTGCCAGTCGGCCACAGTTCCAATAACCGATATCGGGTTGCTGGCTGAAAGCATAGCGGCCGGAATGATCAGAGTGGTTACAGATGAAGTGCCAGTTGAAATCATCCTGAAAGCCGTAGGGCCCGTAATCAAAGGTTTCGCCGAGAATGCTCATGTTGTCGGTATTCATTACCCCATGGGCAAAACCGTTAGCCTGCCAAAGGGCAATCATATGAGCGGTTTTCTCTACCACAGCTTTGAAAAATAAACTGTATTTGTCGTTTTTATCGGGCTGCCCGGAAAAATCAATTCGCTCGGAAAAATAGTTCTGAATGGTAAATTCGACCAGAGTTTCAAGAGCTTCGTGTTGTTTGGTGTAGTAAAAATACTCAAAGTGACCGAAACGGATATGAGTTTTTGCCATTCGCAGCAAGGTAGATCCGCGTTCCTCTGTTTCACGGTAAACCGGAGTGTCGCTGGTCACCACACAAAGGGCACGAGTGGTCGGGATACCCAGATGGAACAAGGCCTCAGAGGCAAGGTACTCACGGATGCAGGAACGTAAAACGGCCCGACCATCACCGAATCGGGAATAGGGTGTCATGCCTGCCCCTTTCAAATGGAGATCCCATATTTCACCTTTTTTGTTGATCACTTCCCCCAGAAGCAAACCTCGCCCATCGCCCAGCTGAGGGTTATAGCTGCCAAACTGATGTCCGGAGTAGATCATTGCCAAAGGGTCGGAATCTTCGGGAAATATTGAGCCTCCACCCATCTGGGTCAACTGCTCTTTACAAGTGTCGCTCAGCTCAAGATCTAGCAGATCAGCGGCTTTCTGACTCACGGCGACCAGCTTGGGATTATCCAGAGGAGTGCCCTGAAGACGGGTATAGAACACGTCTGGCAGCTGGCCAAAGCGGTTATTAAAGTTGAGCTGATCCAGGCTTGTTCTCATTTAGATATTTTCCATACAGAGGACGGAAATGCCACCACTCCCTGTTGCGGCATTGCTGTGGTCAAAGAATACCTGAGTATTTTACTAGGAAATTGACTTGTGTGGGAGAGTTCTTCAGGAAACGACAGACGACGTAATAGCGCTTTTAAGGTTGACCCATTTGTTGCATGAGCTGATCTTTTTCTTCCCAGAGATCATTAACCCATGCCTGAAAGTCATTACGAAATTCAGCATCCTGCTGGTAGCTACGACCTATGAATGATTTCGGGATGGTTCGTTTGTCAACATGGATACTGACGTTTTTAATTCGACCACACAGGAAGTCCCAGAAACCCAGCTGGCCTTTTTGATGGTAAACAATGGTGATGTTTAAAAGGGTTCTCACCTGCTCACCCAGAGCTCCAATTACGTAACTGATACCGCCAGCACGGGGTTTCAGCAAATGTTTGAAGGGGGATGACTGCTTTTTGTGCTTCGCCTCGGTAAAGCGGGTGCCTTCGAGGTAATTGACGATGGATACCGGCATGGTTTTGAATTTTTCGCAGGCATTAAGGGTGTTTTCCAGATCTTTGCCACGTTTTTCCGGGTGTTTTTCAAGATAGGCTTTGCTATAACGCTTCATAAATGGGAAGTCGAGAGCCCACCAGCAAAGACCTATAACCGGAACGAAGATCAGTTCCTGTTTGAGAAAGAACTTCATCAAGGGGATTTTTCTGTTGAGCAGCTTTTGCATCAGCAAAATATCAGCCCAGCTTTGATGGTTGGAGGTGATCAGATAATAGCCATTGGGATTCAGGTCATTCAGACCGCTGATATTCAGATGAGTTCCTGTCAGTGCTCTCATCCAGAGGGAGTTGATGCTGATCCATAGCTCAGCCATAAAGTGAGCCATTCGTCCCATCAGGCGACGAAAGCCCTTTAAGGGGACGATGAGTTTTAAAAGAGAAAAACAGAGCAGCGGCACGCTGAGCAACAGGGTGTTGATGATCAAAAGGGAGGCAGATAAACACCCTGTAACGTATTCTTTAAATCGACGGATCATGTTGGACTTGGCGTTCTTTATTGGGGGTTGCGTAGTTTAACTCGAAACTTTTTTCATCTCTAACCCGAAACTTTCACGCCGCTGATCGCCTCTACAGAGTCCTCATGATTTTCGTTAACAGTTTACTGACTGGAGCTGCCAAGCCCAGCTCGGACGGTTGATCAGGCTGAAACCAGTGCCATCGATCTCCATCCGCTACCGAAGAGGCTTTGGCAGCAAAGGATTTGACCGGAGTGATATCCAGGTGATAATGGCTGAATGTGTGTCGAAATGAAGACCATTCTTCAAAATCTTCCAGACTTAATCCGGTTTTGTTTTGAGCGGCACCAGACAGCTCCTCATCGATCTGGATTTCCGGAAAACCCCAGAGTCCTCCCCAAATACCTGTAGGTGGTCTTTTTTCCAATAGAACCTCTCCAAACTCGTTGATCACCATTAACATGATTATCGATCGTTCCGGCTTATCTTTTTTAGGTTTGGGTTCGGGGTAGCGGGTTTCTTCTCCGGCTTTGTGGGCCACACAGTTTTGCTCTAATGGGCAAATCAGACAGGAAGGTTTGGTCCGGGTGCAAATCATTGCCCCCAGATCCATCATCGCCTGAGTGTAATCTGCATTGCGATGATGTGGGGTAAACCCTTCGGCAATACTCCAGAGTTGTTGTGCTACTGCAGACTGTCCGGGCCAACCAGAAATGGCCTGATAACGGGCCAGTACTCTCTTAACATTACCGTCCAGAATCGGAGCACGAATACCCATACTGATGGACGCTATCGCTCCGGCAGTCGATAAACCGATTCCGGGTAACTGAGTTAATTCTTTAACAGAGCGGGGAAACTCACCGGCAAAAGTATCCATGACCATTTTTGCCGCCTTGTGCAGGTTTCTGGCTCTGCTGTAATATCCGAGCCCGCTCCACAGATGAAGCACATCATCGATTTCCGCTGAAGCCAGGTCTGCAACCCCGGGAAAGCGTGACATAAAATTTTCAAAGTACGGGATGACAGTAGTTACCTGGGTCTGCTGCAGCATGACTTCGCTGATCCAGACCCGGTAAGGGTTGATGTTTTTCTGCCATGGCAGGTTCTTGCGGCCATGACCATCAAACCATTGGAGCACTTGTTGGCTGAAGGCGTCACTATTGCTATCTGGCGACATATTGGGTGTCTGGGTTTAAGAGTTTAGTGGTGCATTCTACTATGAAAAGTACGATGGAATGGCCTCCTAATCTCATTTCATAGCGTTTTTGTATCTGCTTGCACTGAAAAGTGGAAACATGAACTTCTTTACTTTATTCCAATCTTTTTTCTGCCCAGACCCGTTTTTGCCGACAGTTCAGAGTCTCCTTAAAGTATAAATTTTGTTGATTGACATTATTTAAAAGTTTGAATTTTCTTATTCTGAAAATACGTTATTTTGTTCATATATCTTTCTAAGAACTGCTCAAACAGCCGTGGGCTAAGAAAAGCCATGAGCGAATGACTGATACGCTCGGTAATAAGCACGATGAATAAGACTGAAAATCCAGCTCGCACAACTGGCCTGGTATCAAGACTGAGCCGTGTTCCTACTCCTCTTGGAGGCTTGGCTTTAGGCATTGCCAGCCTCGGCGCCGCCTGGTCTCTGGTCATGCCAGATCATTCTCAGGGACTTAAGTTAACCGCTGCTCTGATTGCCGCCATACTGGTCATCAATGTGATGCTGAAATTTATTCTGCATCCGCACCTGATTCGTGAAGATCTTTCACACCCTGTCGTCAGCAGTGTTATGCCAAC
>NZ_JAHHPN010000441.1:0-1226 GCF_024606325.1 Endozoicomonas sp. ONNA1 | reverse complement strand
AAAATAAGCAACTCAATATTTTCGGCCTCTCCCAGTTTTTTTAGCTTCTGTAATGCTGGTACTAGTAAATGGTAACCTTTTCGAGGATCAGATGTGCTCGACATTGCACCGAACAATAAATACTTCTTACTCTGAGATAGACCAAGCGTTTCTCTCGCCAAGTTTCGAGATAACGGTTTATAAACTGAATGATCAATACAATTATTAATAACCTTGACAGATTGATCAGCAAATAGAGTACTCCTTTGAACACAATCAGCTAACCAACTACTTGGTGCTACAATATGAAAACGTTTGTTAGACCAAGTTTTCTTTTTTCGCTGAAAAATCCATCGATCTAAATCTATCCCGCTATGCTCAGAATGACGCGACTCACGACTGTAACCTGCAGAATAACGTTCAGATGAAAGGTCATCATCATAATGTTCACAACCACTAAAAGACCACATATCATGTAATGTCCATACAATGGGCTGCTTCAGTGAAGCTATCTCACCTATTGATAACATTTCATTACCAACCCAATGCAAGTTCACTATATCTGGTGAAAGCTTATTTATAATGCGGGGCAAACCAGATGGAAAAAGATTCAACGAATGATGAATTGGGTTACCCGTTTTCTGAGCCTTTAGTATCCTTCTAGCAATTGTCGCAGCAGCTTTAACCCTTAATTTCTTTCGTAAACTCACAGTATGCACATAAGGGTCATCAGAACACTTATTAATAACAAGCATATGACTGTTCAGACCCACACTTCGCTGTGCCTGATGCAGCCTATAGGCTGCACGGGCAGCACCACCCTCCAAGTCGCTATAGCAGAGGTGCAGGATTTTCATAACGCCACTTCCTTCAGCTTCTCTCGCAATTTTGGCTCGAATAACAAGTCTTCTTTATCAATTGGATCTATTGAAGGTGCATCAAGTGCTAATTCGAGTGCATGAACTAAATCTTCCGATTTTAATTCAGTCATAGATAACGTGTGAGCGTCAAACCGTTTTGCTAGAGAATGAACCTTTCCTTTACCGAGTGTATAGTCAAGAGCGATTGAATTGACGCCAAGCCCCAAGCCAAAAACTAAAGAATGAAAACGCATTGCCAAAAGAGCATCAGCCTTTCTGAATTCTTCACAATAGGCGATTGGCTCCATTTCTCTACCTAAAAGCGAGTAATCAATAGCTTCTGCTAATAGATTTTTATTTCTAAAAAGACGACGATAGAACCAACGA
>NZ_JAHHPN010000440.1:0-3592 GCF_024606325.1 Endozoicomonas sp. ONNA1 | reverse complement strand
TTGATGGCTACAGTGTGGATGAGTTGGTTCTGACCATTAAGAATGGGCAGCAGTCCTTTCTGTCTCTTCGGAAGTAATCTGCCCCCCGGGTTTCCTTTTAACTCAGGGTTCAGGGCCTACCTGCTATCTTTGCTAAACGAACATTAAACCAACTGGCCAGTAAAGACTGAAGCCCTGAGCTGTCGGGATATTCAGGGCACTCCTTTGTGCGGCAACGTCCACTCCCCTGACTTTAAGCCATTCGGATATATCGTTGTACCTTATCCGAAGATCCATGGTCTCGTCTTTGAATTCTTCCCTAAGCTCCTCAAACTCCTCTCTGGTCACAACGTTTCCAGACATTGAAAAACCTCTTTACCTTCAGTTTTAATGAACAGGCTTTGAATCGCCCGCTCACTAATGTTGTTGGTAAAAGCTAGCTGCACAGGGTTTTCCAATGGGAAGATAGTCTTAGACGGGGAAATAGTCGTAAACGGAAAGACAGCCATAAACAATCCCTTTCAGAGAAATGCAATACTTTAAGTTTGGCTATTAAACAGCGTACGACACTTTAACGCCAGTTCTTAAATATTAAAACTGTGTCGTTTTTTTGGGTTAAAGACTTATTTTTTTACAATTAAAGGGTATTTCAAAACATTTCTTTGTCTACCTCTAGCCTTTATATCCGTACAGCCCTCGTTCCAACGCTCCAGATTATCAATGGCACCCAAACTCCGCTCAGGATGAACGGGGGGCTGTATGGATATCAAGGCTCAGCTGCACTAGACTGCACCCAGTCCAGTCTTGGTCATTTCTTGAACGCTGAATCCGTTTTTTTCAGCGGTAGTCTTCTCCAGCCTGTCTGCCGCCTTTTATGATCTTTGAAGGTGTATCAATGAGTCATCCCAAGTCTCATGTTTTTTACCCGAAGCATATTTTAACGTTTGTCATCGCTTCTGTGATTTCCGGATGGGCTTTGGGAGATAATACGGGTAGCCGCTTTGACCCGAAACAATGGCCCCCCGGTAAAACCAAAATTGTCGAGGGAGTAGAATCCATCCCGAAAGGCACTACCGTCGTCGTAGGCCCCGCTGATCCCTCTAAACCCGGCCCGATAAACTACATAAAAATGGTGAATGGAACCTTGTACATCGAAGGTTCTGTGACGAGCGAATTGCCCGCTGGCGATAAAGTGAAGACTGAGATTCGTATGATCGATAGCGCTGTAGGCATGAATAATAAAGTCATTAACAAGGGCCAGCTCAGCAGTGCACGAGAGAAGACCGGCAACGCTGCAGACGTCATTATGGCCCTAACCAAATACGGCGATACTATCAGCAACCAGGGCACAGTCACTGTTCAGGGGGTCAAGAGACAAACTGCACCCATACCCTCTCACATAGCCTTTCAGGCTGCGCGCAAAATGAACGCTGCCGCAAATGAGGTCAATGGCACCTTTAATATTTTAAGCGCCCCCGCCATTGGCTTTTTCATTATCAACGGTTTGGGTACCAACAGCGGCATTCTTAACCTATCCAGCCAGTCCTCAAGCGACCAACCATCCTATGGAATGAAAGCCAGCAATGAAAATATCAGCAAACCCGGAGTGGACCAGGGGAATGCAGAGATCGTCAATGATGGCACTATCAACATTAGCGGCAAAAACAATTACGGTATGACGGCCACCATCAATACCAGTAACCCCCCTGCGGACAATTTCTTCTCCAGTGCGACCAACCAGGGCACCATCCACGTTACTGGCGACGGTAACGTTGCCATGAGCACAGACACCCAACAAGCGAAAGTCAACAACAGTGGTCATATATTTACCCAGGATAATGCCGTTGGCATCAAAATCTCAGGTAATGGCCAGTTAGTGCATGAGGGTTCCGTAAGCGGTACTGGTACCGGATTGCTTTACTTGGGTAACTTTCCAAATGGCGTTGTCATCGAACCCGGATACATCGTTGGGGGATCGACTGCCATTAAGATGGAGCAAACCGGCCAAACCCCGCTGTTTGTGCATGGAGGAACCATCACAGGAAACATCGAAAGTGTGGGTGGCAAAGACAATACTCTTTATATTGCGCCTCCCCCTAAAAAAGATGTTTCTGATAAAAATACGACAGTATCCATAAAGGGTAATATTTCCGGTTTTGCCACCGTTGAGATTGGCGGAACTGACTGGCTCGCTGACGGCTGGATTATAGATACATCGCTCATTAATGCGGTAAACGCCAGTATCGATACAATTTCTACTCAAAGCCCCTCGGCCAGTCCTGAATCACTCTATCTGTCGTTCAGTCAACCCACATCGGAGGATCGCCAGCTTACCGTACACAGCTTGCCTGAGAGCACCATCAAGACGATTGACCTATCTTCCAAAAACTACCGGCCACCGCTACAGCTGTTAATGGAAGGGGGTGAAACCGGCACCGTCAAGGGCCGTTCTGACCTGAACGACACACTGGTATTGAATACGGGTTCAGTTACAACAGCGGTTGATACTATCTCTACCATCACTGTAACCAGTGGCAGTGCTGACGCCTGGTCAGTGGCAGTGCCGGTCATGAATCCCAATTACGTCAATATAGAGAAGGGTGCGCAGATCAACAGTATCAATGCAAGCTCCAGCGGCAGCAGTGGCCGTGGCGCGTTAAATCTGGCATTCAACAGCGACTTTACCGAAAACGGCTTCGTTGAAGTGGATAACTTTGGAACATTAGGGAGTCTGGATTTCTCGGGTGACGCTCAACGCCCTTCACTGCACTTTGTTCAATCCGGTGGTGATGCTGGCCTTCTAAAAACACGCCCTGGAATGAACGACACTCTTGTCATGGTTTCAGGCACAGTCAAGGAACTGAGTGGCTTTGATAACCTGATTATCCGGGGAGATAAATGGGGCTCTACGAAAATCGATAACCCTGGCACTCTCAGCATTGCCAGAGGCGGTGTCGTTACCAGAATCACCGATGACATGGCGGCTAAAAAAGAAACGGGTCAGCTGATAGTAGACTTCACCAGACCTTCCTTAAATCAGTCAGCCTTTGCTATCAATAATGAAGGGGGTGAAATCCATGGAATTGACCTCTCAAAACCAGACTCCACACGTCCGCAGCTCTTCCTGAACCAGCTCGATGGCACCACCGGCAACATTACAGGTCAACCAGGTAACGGCGATCGTCTGCTTCTCAGCGGCGGCAAAATCACTGAATCAGTCAGTGGCATAGACGACATCTGGATCACAGGCAAACAATGGGAAACTATTTCAATACAGAACCCATCAAGCATCACGGTAACTGAAAGCGGTACAGCCAGCCTGGTGACCACCAAAGACGTAGCCAGCGATAAGCTAACATTGCCGCTTAAATTCACTCAGTCAGCAGTACCTGTCAAGAACGTGTCATTAAACGCCCATGGCACAATAGCAAAGATGACGTTTGATGACACCGGTCACCGCCCACCCATTAACATGACCCAGAAGGTTGGCACCATTGGCAGCATCCAGAGCCTGGTGGGTAAAGGTGACACCCTGGATGTTCAGAACGGTACCGTAGGGGGCGACATTATCGGGCTGGGCTCCGTGACCTTCAGTGGTCCGGTGGCTCAATTC
>NZ_JAHHPN010000439.1:0-5140 GCF_024606325.1 Endozoicomonas sp. ONNA1 | reverse complement strand
TTCTGCCACCGAAGCCCTGGACCCTATTTCCCCTCAATATTTGCAGGATCTGGTGTCCTGGTCTGCCATTGGCGCTCGTACCACTGAATCTCAGACTCATCGTGAAATGGCCAGTGGCCTGTCTTCAGCTGTGGGTTTCAAAAACGGTACAGACGGTGGTCTGGAAGTAGCGATTAACGCTCTGAACTCCGTAGCTAACCCTCATCGTTTTCTGGGCATTGATGGCAATGGTCAGGTAGCTGTTACCCGTACCAAGGGGAACAAGTATGGTCATATCGTTCTCCGTGGTGGTAACGGCAAGCCCAACTATGACTCTGTCAGCGTAACCCTGTGCGAGCAGGAACTTGAGAATGCCGACATTATGCCAAACATTATGGTAGATTGTTCTCATGCTAACTCTAACAAAGATCCAGCGCTTCAGCCTCTGGTTATGGAAAACGTCACCAACCAGCTTATCGAAGGCAACAAGTCTGTTGTAGGGCTAATGATTGAGAGTAACATTGGCTGGGGTGCCCAGAAGGTGCCTGCAAATCTGGAAGATCTGGAATACGGTGTATCCATCACTGATGCTTGCATTGACTGGGAAACGACGGAGAAAACCCTGCGTGATATGAGAGAAAAGCTGAAAAACGTGCTTCCTGCGAGAATTGCAGAATAATAAACAGTCTGACATGGTCAGGTTATGACTGTGTCAGAAACCTTTAAAATAAATCAAATTGATACCCTTGCGTCACCTCGTCAGTCTCAGATTCTCCACTCTCTACTTTCAAAACAGATAACAGATCCATCTGCGACTCTGGCGCTTCCATACCCACTTCACCGAGAAAGCCGGAAGAAACCTTCCGGCTTTTTGGCATATTACTGATTCTTCTATCTAAAATAGCAGCACATATGGGGCATATTTCCGATAGCAGTTGATTGGTTAACACTTCGTAACGATACGCACCGTGTAATACTTCTGTACACAGTGTCCGGTCAGAGCGAGACTCAATATCAAGATTGGCTTCTACCAAATGCATATACTGGGAGCCACAGGGTTTGATAATCTGAGCAACGAAAAAATTTGACAGTATGGCTTGTTTGTACCGCTTCACAGGTCTTTTATCTACTGGAAAAGCCAGAAACACCAAGAAAAAATGGCGTATTATGTTATACGTTTATGGCCGACCGTTATACACCCAAAAACCATCTTAGGTAAAAATACGGCAACAGGTTTTTCACCCTGATTACAAGGTCAGGAGCCGACAAAGCCATCAAAGTGAATGGAAAGGTTCATATTGTATCTTATTGATATACCAGACTTTATTTCCTTCCGGCGTCCTGACCATAACCTCATCATCAACCTGCCTGCCGATTAAAGCCCTTGCCATTGGCGAGTCCACGGTTATGTGCCCACGCTTGACGTCAATTTCATCAGACCCCACAATCCGGCAATGAAGAATCTCTCCTTCCTCATTTTCAAGCTCTATCCAGGCACCAAAAAAGGCTTTACCTTCCTGTTCCGGTGAATAATGCACTACTTTTACAATGTCGAGCCGCTTGGTGAGAAAGCGAATTCTTCGATCAATTTCTCTCAACAGCCTTTTACCTTCCTTATACTCAGCATTCTCACTTCGGTCACCTAATGCCGCTGCTTCAGAAACCGCCTGAGTTACTTTAGGTCTCTTATCCCGCCAGAGGTAATGCAATTCTTTTTTAAGCTTTTCTTTGCCAGCCTGAGTAATAAGATTCGATTTCATTGAATACCAATCCGTAAATTTCCAGCGAAAATAATGAGTTAATTGAACAACTTAAGCAAAAAAAAGTCATATCCTCAGTGATAAATCCGAGCTAATTAACAACTAATCATTCGTTTTTATTCAATCTCAAAATTTGAAATGAGTTTTGCAAACAATAACCAAAAAGCCAAATATGATTGTATAATATAAATAAATACCAGATGATACGACTTAGACCTTCGCTCATATCCAGTGCACAAAAAAACCGGCTTACGGGCTAATACACTCTTTCTGAAACAGAGTAATATCAGCCTATAAACCGGCCTTGAAGATAATATTACTTGAAGTAGGCATTCTCGGTAATGCTGTGATCTGTCACATCCCTGACACCTTTAAGCTCAGGAATTCGCTCAATCAAAGTTTTTTCTACACCATCTTTCAACGTTAAATCGACTGCGCTGCATCCTTGGCAACCACCACCAAACTGCAAGACAGCGACACCTTCATCAATCTCAACCAGGGAAACCACACCACCATGTGAAGCCAACCCCGGATTGATTTCGGTCTGCAGGAAATAATTGATCTTCTCGTCCAGCGGGCTATCTTCGCTGACTTGAGGCAGCTTGGCATTCGGTGCCTTGATGGTCAATTGGCCACCCAGCTTGTCTTCGGAAAAATCAACAACGGCGTCTTCCAGGTACTGCTCACTTTTTCCTTCCACACGGCAGTTAAAGTATTCCAGCTCAAGAATCAGATCCCCTTCCTTCTCCTCACCCGGCTTACAGTAGGCAAGGCAGGTTTCCGCGTAAGGAGTACCAGGCTGGGTAACGAACAGGCGCACACCAATACCCTCGACATTCTGTTTCTCCAACAGCGTGACCAGGTACTTTTGTGCTGCTTCCGTGAATGTAATATTCAACTCAAGAACCCTCTTGTCATTCTGCCGATATTCTATGCCATTAGGCGCTATGTTGAAATCCCCAGCAGGCCAGTCAGGTATTAAAGACATGTACTTGAACTTCGGAGGGTTATACCCCATTGCGGTCGATGCCTGCCTGATACTTCGCGAGTCCTCAGCCAGATGTGGAATTGTACCATTGCTACCCTTTTCACAAGCCTGTACCCTTTGCGCTCTTTTTCTGAGGTACAGGCGGATTTTGCCCTGTAACAGAGATCAATTGACTCCTGTGAGCCTGTCAAACTTATCCCTTCAAGCATAAATTTCAGTGGAACGAGTCGCAGCCATGAGCGCATTAGATACAGAAAAACACTCCAATGCTGTCTTGGTGATACTGACACTGTTTGCCGTAGTTGGTCCGGTCTCTATCGATATATTCTCACCATCGCTGCCGGCTATTACAGAGTACTTTGGCAGTAACAGTGCAACGGCCCAATGGAGTGTCGGTATCTTTATGCTGGGTTTTTCGCTATCCATGCTGATAGTAGGTCCACTGGCTGATCGCCTGGGTCGAAAAAGAACCTTGATGCTAGGTTATACCCTTTACTTGTTTGCCACTGCCGTCACTTTGCAGACCAACAACATTGCTCTGTTCATAGCCGCACGCTTTGTTCAGGCCCTGTTTGGTTGTTTTGGCACTGCCGTTGCCCGAATCCTGGCCAGAGATTACTTCCAAGACCAAATGGAAGTACGGATGCTGTCCTACATCAGCGCCTGCCTGACCATAGCCCCTCTGCTGGCTCCCGTCGCGGGTGGATTTATTCAAGAATATGCAGGCTGGAGGTGCAACTTTCTGGCCATGGGTGCAATGGCCGTTATGGCGATGTTCAGCCTGCTGCTTATCCCTGAAAAACATCAAGCCTCCGAGCGTTCTGGCTACCCTATTCTTTCAGACTACAAAGAGGTATTAACTGACTGGCGTTATCTGCGGTTCACAATCGCAACTGGCACGGCATTCTCTGGCGCTTTTGTATTTGTCGCCGGTGGGCCTTTTGTCATGATCAGCCAATTAGGTCTGGCTCCAAAATTTTATGGATTTCTTTTTTCGTTGGCCATTGCAGGCTTCCTTTTTAGCGCATCATTTGGCCCTAAACTGAATGACCGGTTAGGGCGTGACAAAAGTACTCGACTGGCCTGGATCACTCTGGCTGCAGGCGCAAACGTTTCCTTTGCCACTGCCTGGTGGAGTCATGGCAGTTCTATACTGGGTTACATGGTAGGCATCATTGTCTTTGAGCTGGGTCTGGGTCTCTTTATGCCTCTATGTCAGGCCAGAGCCATCGAGCGCATGAGTAAACATACAGGCACCGCCGCTGGCCTGATTTTCTTCATAGAAATGTTGCTGGCTACAGTGGTCAGTGGACTGATGAGTTCACTGCCTGAGATGGGAACACTGACGCTTGCCAGCGTAACGATGATAGCCACCCTGGTTGCAGGATTTTGTCTTCGCAAAAATACCCGTGAAAATATTCAGGCTTCAGTATAAGCAGCCTGACTTTCAAAACAACAAAAGAAGCTCCAGTCTCTTTTTGCAAATCCACCGAGATTGCTTAAGTCTACTCTTATGTGCCACTCTCTTATTTTTCCAGTAGATATGTGCAATTTGAAGTAGACACTCCAAGGCGTATTTCTGATACCATCGCTCTCCTGACAATACCTTCAAGCAGTCATGAATCGTCAAACTAAAAGCCTGACAACCTGTTTCATGGCTATAGAGAGAACTGGCCCGGAATCTGTACCCATGCCTAACAGTCAAGAAAGAGCACACTTTCCAAGAGCAAACCTTCTTAAAAAGCAATTGGAGAAACGGATTCTGGTGCTCGACGGTGCCATGGGCACCATGATTCAAGGCTACAAACTGGATGAGGAAGACTACCGTGGTGAACGGTTTGCTGATCACGACTGCGACCTCAAAGGCAATAATGACCTTCTCTCTCTGACACGTCCTGAGATCATCAAGGAGATATACCAGTCTTATCTGGATGCCGGTGCGGACATTCTGGAAACCAATACCTTTAACGCCACAACCATTGCCATGGCTGACTACGAGATGGAACATCTGGTACCGGAGATCAACCGGGAATCAGCTCGTTTAGCCAGAGAGGTCGCCGATGCAGCGACCACTCAGAACCCTGATAAGCCACGTTTCGTAGCTGGGGTGCTGGGCCCAACAAACAGAACAGCTTCCATCTCACCTGACGTCAACAATCCAGGCTATCGCAACACCAGCTTTGAAGCACTGGCTGTTGCCTACAAGGAAGCAGCTCTTGCCCTGATTGAGGGCGGCTCCGATATCCTCCTGATTGAAACCATCTTCGATACCCTGAATGCCAAAGCCGCCATCTTTGCCGTAAAAGAACTTTTTGACGAACTTGGCTATGAATTGCCCATCATGATTTCAGGCACCATTACCGATGCCTCCGGCCGCACCCTTTCAGGACAGTCCACGGAAGCTTTCTGGAAC
>NZ_JAHHPN010000037.1:0-1400 GCF_024606325.1 Endozoicomonas sp. ONNA1 | reverse complement strand
CAGCTTAAAAACGGCATCGGGAGCGTCGCTTTCAATGATGGCTATAAGCTGGTTCGCAAGTTCCTGAAGGTCTTGAGTCGTAGCCTTTTTTTCACTCTCCTCTCCATTGTCGTCTTTGCTGTCATCTCCACCTTCTCTGTCTTCATTGCCTTCTCCCGATGATCGGCTCTCCTGGCCTTCGGGTTCAAATCTCTGCTCCTTTTGATGATGGTTATCTTCGTCTTTTGATTCTTTGTCTGGAACCCTGCCAGAGGGTTCACCATCCCCATTACCTGCCTTCAAACCACCTGCATGATCTGTCTTCAAGGCTGTACGCTCAAGAAATAGCTTTAAACAGTTAAGCTGCCACTGAAGGTTTTCGCTGGCCGGGCAAGAGGTGTCACCACGCTGGAAGAGGGTGTTCCAGAAGTGAACATCGGTCAGTTGCTCACTATTCAGGAAATCAAGCCAACCAACGGGTATAACGGCTTCACTGGAAGAACCATCGGCATTGACGCGTGTTATTTTCAGACGTGTCGGGGATGGCTGTTCCTCAAGCGAGGCAGAATCCTTGCCTATGGACAGCAGCCATGAGATGACCGGTTGCAGGACCACCAGGTCGATTTCGAATAATCCCGTTGGCCAACCCCCTCCACCTCCCCAGGGTGGAGGGGGAGGCAAATAAAAGAAGCCCCCGTTGCCGCCACCGGATAAATCGACGTTGCCAGCGAGTTTGTCTCCTGTCAGCGTTCGTGTGTTGTTCCGGGTTTTCCCGGTTTCCAACCCAAGGTCAGTCAGGTTTTCGGTGTAGGCCAGAAGGGTGAGTGGGGGAGTATGAGGTTTGCTGCTCAGGGGTGGGTGGGTGTTTACGGAAGCCAGTTCTGGCCTGTCTGCCGTCGTGGATTTCAAACGAACAAGTGTGCCATTTTTAGAAGCCTGCTGGAAAACGGGGGTTTGTTCCCCGTTCATTATCACTAGTTGATAGCAATAGTTGCTCAGGTTATTCGTTACTGGTAGCGCAATACTGTTCGAGTCCGCTGGCACCACAGGTGTATTAAAGCAAAGGACGCTGTTTTGGTCATTGAAACCTTCCGGAAGCAGCAAGCTCAATTGCCACTGATTTACTTCCTGTTGCGGATCTGTACCCTCATTGATTTCAATCCGCACCTTGTGCCCATCGAAATGATGTCGGTCAATCAGGGTTGAGGAATAGCATAATGGCACATCCGCCAAAGCTAGCAGGGAAAGAACAAATGCTATGAATAAGCGGTAAAAATGCATTCAAATCTCACTAAACAACTTAAGTCAATAATAACAATCCTATCCTCTTCGTTTGATAGAAAACGCCACTACAATCTGTACTGACTTTCTGCCTTGGAAAAATAAAGGAACATCATTGGTCATTCTTGTTATTCGTAGTA
>NZ_JAHHPN010000438.1:0-1407 GCF_024606325.1 Endozoicomonas sp. ONNA1 | reverse complement strand
GAGATGGAGCCAGTGGGTGAGATTATCCAGTGTCTGGTCAAACAAGCGCTGAAGTTCTGCTGGCAAATTCAGCTGCTCGTTTACCTGTTCCACAAGCTGTTGTTGCTGATGCAGGATTGTTCCTGTGCCTACCTGATACCCAGCGCAACCTGAACCTGGTTGTATAGGCTGATCAGCTTCTGGAAGATTGTTTGGTAATGGGATTTTTTCATCAGCGTGATGCGGGTGTAACCAGTGATTGATAATGGCTAAAGCCTTTGAGGTGAACATGGTTAAAGCCCGAAAATGGAATTAATAATGGTGGGAGTGACCTGCAATCCGACAGCAGCACCGACTCCGGTAGCAAAGCCGATCAGTGAGTTGCGAGCCATGCCGTAGGCCAGTCCGATCAGGACAAAAGAGATAGACAGTGTTCGTCCCAGGTCTCCCTTGATCCAACCCACCAAACGGCCATAAATTTCCGCAAAGTCAGTGGAACCTGTCACATTGACAGGATTGGCTGCCTGCAGCTCCTGTGGCAGTAGAGAAAGAATGATCAGAGGTGCCAGCGACACCATCAGTTTCTGCAGCTTCATAACAAGTGGTGGTCTATCAGCAAGCAGTACATACATATTCAGTGACTCCATTAATCATCAGACGGTGAATAGACGGGAATGGCAGACTGCCAGTCTCTTGGTGCGATATCGGTCATCACAACTCCGCCGCTGTGCCAGTTGCCCTGCTTGTCAACCCAGGGTGCAATCCAGATTTTCAGGATTTGAGCGGGTGTGCGGTTGGGTATCGCTTCGGGCGTTACAAAACGAAGATCGGGTTCTGAATAGTTTTTGGGAGTTGAAGGAAACAGGTTTTCAGCAGACGTTGAACCGGTATCCTGATAGACCTGTCTTGCTGATTTACACACGCCTTTGCCGGGTTCCGGGCAGGCATACTCAGCTTCACCAACACCAAACATTGAGCAGCCCTGCATAACAGGTACCAGCGAAACCATCAGAAACAATGCTCTGATATCGTTTTTACACATAGGTAAAGTCCCAAAGGATTAGTTTTTCAGACCACGGGTGAGAATCAGGTCCACCTTACGTTCGGAGCTGATTTCAATGACGGGCACCATCTGGTCAGCCAGCTGCAGGTAAAAATCTGCCAGCTTTTCCAATGCTTTGTTACTGCCCTTTATCAGAGAGCTTTGCAGGGCTCCACTGCCTTTTAAGCCGGACTGAAACGGAGACTGAATCTGGCCGTTCTGGTTGGGGATCACAGACAAGACCGGCACGGGTTTGATATCAAAGGCCTCACTGATACCGCTGAGAAAGCCTGCCATAGCCGCCTTGGCCATAACCTGTCCCTGTTTACTGACCAGCCTGCCACGTAATCCGGCTTTGCCATCTTCTCCGGCGATATAACCTTCTA
>NZ_JAHHPN010000437.1:0-7005 GCF_024606325.1 Endozoicomonas sp. ONNA1 | reverse complement strand
TGCTTAAGCATCATTTTCCCGGCAAGCTGGAAAAAGGTGAAATGTCACACGTTTTGCTTGAATATCCAAAGCTTGAGAGCCTGCCAGAAAATCTAATCAGAATATTTGCCAAATATGCACTTCCGGAGCTTGGATTACCTGAAGGGTTGCCCAAACAGTTGTTATTAGACAACATTGTGAATGCTGTCAGCCCTTCAAAGTTAAAGTATATGCAAACTCATCTGGGCCACCCTCAGTGTCTTCAGCAGCTGATTGGGTTATTCATAACCCATCTGCCGTTAATGGCAACAGATGAATCTAAAAATTTTATTTTTCAGGATCAAACCGGTCATTTTAGCGTCTTTTCTATCCGAAAAAATGATAATGGGCGTTATCGTATTTTTGTCGTTGATAGTTTAAGTGTTTTTAAGCGTCACTATGATGGTCGGGTTTATTCGTATTTGGCACATTTTGTCAGTTTGGCTTTAACACTGGCGTTAAAATATCATGGCTTTACTGATTCCCGGTTTTACTTCCTGTCTGAACGTCAAGGTAGCGGTTTAGGCAGTGAGTCATTCATGTTACACGACCTGAAAACATTGTTGGAATTCCCCATGTTGGCGGGTAACGGTTATTATGCGGACAAAGAACCTCTTACTAATGGCAATATGTTCAAGTTTTTTTTGAACATAACGTATGACTTGGACGCTGAGCAACTCGGTCGATTGCGAGTCAATGGGGAGATTAAGTATTTTACGGACACAGTAGATAAACCTGCACTTGATGCACGTGACGTGAACACCCTTATCTCTGTGTCGCTCGATACCTGGAGTGTATTGGGGCTGGAACCAGATTTGTTTAAAATTTATCAATTACGTCAGTTTCCTCAGAGGTTTGCACATCTGACCCAAGGGCAGCTGCGTCTGAAGCAATTGCTTGAGACATTCCCTGAAGAACAACAACAAGAGGTGGACAAGGTAGTTGATGACACTCGGGGCTTGTTGTCTGGTAATGATGGAATCTGCAATAACAACACTAATCTGGCTGCTACTCTGCTGTGGATGAAAATGAATATTGAGTTACTGGGTATGAAGCGCTCCGGGCAGGAAGAATAAAAGAGATATCCGGAATTTCGCCACCAATGGTTGTGATCAATTTCAAACCATGAAATTTACTCAGCCTTGGTGATTTGTTCGAGTGGTTGCCACAAGCAACTCTCTCAAAAATTCCGGAACCCATTTATCTTCACACCCACCCACCAATCACAGTGCTCTGGTAATACCCGGCCCAGTCACAAAAAAAGTGCCCAGTTGCCAGGAGGCATCAGGGCCATCAAACCAGGCAAAGACAACAATGGTACTACAAGCCTCTTTACAACCAGCCGCCCAGATCCTTCCAGCGATTGACGATAGAGCAGAACAGCTCGGCGGTTTTCTCTGTATCATAACGAGCGGAGTGGGCTTCGCCCTTATCGAAATGAATCTCTGCGGCTTCGCAGGCTCTGGCCAGCACTGTTTGCCCATAAGCCAATCCTGACAGGGTAGCGGTATCAAAGCAGGAGAAGGGATGAAAAGGATTACGTTTGATATCACACCGCTCTGCTGCGGCCATCAGAAAACCAAGGTCAAATGACGCATTGTGACCCACCAGTACTGCCCGGTTGCAACCCTGCTTCTTAACTTCCTTGCGTACTGTTTTGAAGATACTGTTCAGTGCTTGTTCTTCTTCAGTGGCAATACGAAGCGGGTGGAAGGGATCAATACCGATAAACTCTATCGCCGACTGTTCAATATTGGCACCTTCAAAGGGTTTAATATGGAAAGACTGAGGCTTACCGGGGTGCACATAGCCGCTTTCGTCCATTTCAATGACTACTGCCGCAATTTCCAGCAGGGCATCGGTGACGGAATTGAAACCTCCGGTTTCCACATCCACCACAACGGGTAAAAAACCACGAAAGCGGTTGGCCATCAGATGGCTGTCATCGACCACGGAATCTCCTTAATTCTTTCAGAGTCAATGGAAAGTCAGCCATCTGAAGGCAGACTTTCCGGTCTTCAGTGTCAGTTCAGGTCTTGCAAGCGCCAGCTCAGGGTTTCGCCTGCACGCAGAGGAATCACCTGATTGTCTCCCAGAGGGATGGACTCTGGCAATTGCCATTCTTCCTTAATCAGGCTTACTGAAGTCTGGTTTCTGGGCAGAGCGTAAAAATCCGGACCAAAGTGGCTGGCAAATCCTTCCAGTTTATCCAGTGCATTCATGCTCTCAAAGGCTTCAGCATACAATTCCAGGGCTGCCGGTGCGGTATAGCAACCTGCACAGCCACAGGCGGTCTCTTTGGCATCTACGGTATGAGGTGCAGAGTCGGTGCCGAGGAAAAATTTCGGGTTGCCACTGGTTGCGGCTTCGAGCAGAGCCTGCTGGTGGATATTACGCTTCAGGATCGGCAGGCAGTAGTAATGAGGGCGAATCCCTCCTGCCAGCATATCGTTGCGATTGTACAGCAGGTGGTGTGCAGTAATTGTTGCGGCTACATTGCTGTGGCTGCTTTTGACAAATTCGACAGCATCAGCGGTGGTAATGTGTTCCATAACCACTTTCAGGTCAGGGTGCCGAAGAGTAATGTCTCGCAGGTAGCGATCAATGAAAACTTTTTCACGATCGAAGATATCAATATCTTTGTCAGTAACTTCAGCGTGTACCAGCAGTGGCAGGCCCACCTCCGTCATAGCGATCAGACTTTCTTCAATGTTGCTGATGTCGGTGACACCGGAGTCAGAGTTGGTGGTTGCCCCGGCTGGATAGAGTTTCAGAGCTTTGACATCGCCTCTGGCCTTGGCTTCGCGAACTATTTCGGGTGTGGTGTTATCTGTCAGGTACAGCGTCATCAGTGGTTCAAAATGAACGCCCGCAGGTACATGCTCAAGGATTCGGGCCTTGTAAGCGGCAGCGTCATCGGCATTCAGCACCGGTGGACGCAGGTTGGGCATAATAATAGCGCGGGTAAAATTCCTGGCTGCAGAACGCACCGTTTCGGCCAGGGCTGCGTTGTCTCTCAGGTGGATATGCCAGTCATCAGGGCGTGTCAGGGAGATCTTTTCTTTCGCTATGGGCATTTGCGTCATCTTCTGAAGAGTACCTGTTCCAGAGAAGGAAAGAGTGACTGCTGAATAGCAACAGTGTAAACGTGTTTTTCTCACGAGTCCGCTAAATACAGCAAAGGATGATCAAAAAACACGTTAATAATGTGTTGTAGATTGGAGAGTCAGGAAGACTCTCTTCACTGAGGTGGCATCGTATCTAAAATTATGCTGGCTTGGTAGTGATATTTACCCATCGCATAGTGCCTTTCAACCGGTTTTCAGGACTTCAAGAGTAGTGCTTTTCCAATTGTTTGCACATTATTTGGTCTCTATCTGATCAGGTAGACTGCCTGTGAGATTTCTGGTCTGGAAAATAAGGGAGTATTCGAGAATAATGGTGTCCGCTTTGTCGCTATCCGAAGTCGGTTGGGTGGTTTCCACATCGGGCTTGTGGAGCTGTGAGGTAGCCATCAAACAATGAAGTGATGAATTTATATTCTGGTTTAATGAATAAATATTGATTTTCAATGCTGGATCATCAATACTCTCTCACAAATCAGGTTTTACCGTATCGGGAATTGGGAGTGCTCGGTGAAAGAGATCAAAAAAGTAGTACTGGCCTATTCGGGTGGGCTGGATACCTCAGTCATTGCTAAATGGCTGGAAGATACTTATCAGTGCGATGTTGTAACATTTACTGCCGATCTGGGTCAGGGCGAAGAAGTTGAGCCTGCCAGAGCCAAGGCAGAAGCTTTGGGCATCAAAGAGATCTATATCGAAGATCTGCGTGAAGAGTTTGTACGGGATTTTGTGTTTCCGATGTTCCGGGCCAATACCCTCTACGAAGGAGAATACCTGCTGGGCACTTCTATTGCCCGCCCTCTGATTTCCAAGCGACTGATAGAAATTGCCAATGAGACGGGGGCCGATGCCATCTCCCACGGAGCTACCGGCAAGGGCAATGACCAGGTGCGTTTTGAACTGGGTGCCTATGCCCTCAAGCCCGGTGTGCAGGTTATTGCTCCCTGGCGTGAGTGGGATCTGAATTCCCGTGAAAAACTGCTGGCCTATTGTGAAGAGCACGGTATCCAGGTTGAGAAGAAGAAAGGTAAGTCTCCTTATTCTATGGATGCCAACTTGCTGCACATCTCCTACGAAGGTGGCATTCTGGAAAATCCCTGGGCTGAAGCCGAAGAAGATATGTGGCGTTGGAGCGTATCTCCGGAAAAGGCCCCGGACCAGCCACTGTATCTGGAACTGACCTATAAGAAAGGCGACATCATTGCCATTGATGGACAGGAAATGACACCCGCAACTGTGTTGACTTACCTCAACAAAGTCGGTGGGGAAAATGGCGTGGGACGTCTGGACATTGTCGAGAATCGTTATGTCGGTATGAAGTCTCGTGGTTGCTATGAGACTCCCGGTGGTACCATCATGCTGAAGGCACACAGAGCGATCGAATCCATCACGCTTGATCGTGAAGTGGCGCATCTTAAAGACGAGCTTATGCCTAAGTATGCGAAACTGATTTACAACGGTTACTGGTGGTCTCCCGAGCGTGAGATGCTTCAGAAGATGATTGATGAAAGTCAGGAGTGCGTGAACGGTGTCGTACGACTGAAGCTCTATAAGGGTAATGTAGTGGTTGTTGGTCGTCAGTCTGATGACTCCCTGTTTGATGAGAATATTGCCACGTTTGAAGATGATGCCGGTGCTTATGATCAGGCAGATGCTGAAGGCTTTATTAAGCTGAATGCATTGAGGCTGAGAATTGCTGCCAACAAAGGGCGTAATCTTAATTAAGTGAGCGAGATATTGCTCGCGGAAATCACTTCATAATCTGCCTCCTGCTTCGGCGGTTGTATAGCCCTGGTTCCCACCCTCTCCAGTGTGGGAACCCGTGCCTTGTTTCAAATTTTAGAGCCCGTTTTTCGGAGTAAACAGATGTCTGCACAAAGAGGCTGTCTCGAAACCCTCAAACAAGTGCAATTTTAGTTTAGGTAAACAGTCTCTTTTCCAGCCCCGGGACTGCTCCTGAAAAGCCACTGAGTCCGGGGAAAGGGCAGTGTCAGATCAAGTCTTACTTATGAACTTTACCTGCTGGATTACTGCATTCATCACCTGGAGTTACACCAATCTGCTTACGTTTTCGATGTCTTCTTTTGTGCTGAGACAGGGCTTGAGCATTTTTACTGACCCTTCCGCATGGCTGCATTTGGCCGTCCTTCCCAACCACACGTATGTAGCAGATTTGTTGCCCGGTGTGCTCTTTTCTTTTGTGATACGACAGGTATTTAGCATTCTTACAGATCTCTCCGCATGGCCGCAATAGGCCGTCATCCCCAATCACGCTAACCTTACAGCTTTGTTGCCCGGTGTGGTGTATTCTTTTGTGATCCAACAGGGCGCGAGCATTCTTGCAGACCTTCCCACATGCCCGCAACTGACCATCCTCTCCAACCATTGCTAATTCACAGGATTTTTGCCCGCTGTGATATCCGATTTTGTGATCAGACAGGACTTTAGAATTCTTGCAGATTTTACCGCATGGCCGCAGCTGACCATCCTCTCCGACCACTGCTACTTCACAGGACTTTTGCCCGCTGTGTTCTCCGATTTTGTGATTTGACAAGACTCTGAAACTCTTGCAGATTTTTCCACATGGCCGCAGCAGCCCGTCCACCCCGACAACAATTGCATCACAGGTTTGTTGCCCGGAGTGATTTCTTTTTTTGTGTTCCGACAGGGCTAGAGCACTTTTACAGACTGTTCCGCATGGCTGCGGCTGGCCATCCTCCCCGACTATGGTTTCGTCACAGGTTTTTTGCCTGTTGTGGTTTCTTCTTATGTGAGCCAACAGGGAGCGAGAATGCTTGCAGACCTTACCGCATGGCTGAAGCTGACCATCCTTCCCGGTCACGATCGCGTCACAGGTTTGTTGTTGCCCGGAGTGGTATCTATTTTTGTGATTCGAGAGGTCTTGAGCATGCTTGCAGACCGTCTTGCAGGGCCTTAGCTGGCCATCTTTCCCAACCACAGTTACATCACAGATTTTTTGCCCGGTGTGAACTTTGCTTTTGTGAACCGACAGAGAAGCAGCATTCTTGCAAACCACCCCGCAAGGCTGCGGCTGACCATCCTCCCTGATGACAGTCAGGTTACAGGTTTGTTGCCCGGTGTGGGCTCTGCTTTTGTGAGCCGACAGAGAGGTTGCATTCTTGCAGATTATCCCGCATGGTCGCGGTTGACCGTCCCGGGTCACGATCACGTCACAGATTAATTGTCTGCTGTAGTGCTTATTATTAGGTTCCGATAGAGCCTGTTGCCAATATTTAGCTCCTTCGGGAGCAAGGTAGCCAGTCTCTGGTATCGCCAGATGATCATTGACTGGTTCTTTAGTGGCATTTGTATAGGCGGCTCCGGTGCTCAGTGAGTCTATGCTGGCCCAGTCAAAGTCGATCCCATCCAATTCGATCCCATCCAAGTCGATCCCATCCAAGTCGATCCCATCAAAGCCGACCCTGTTTATGGGGTTAAAGCTATTAGCTGGGTTGACGTCAATACCACGCATCTGTGGCTCAAACAGTTGATAAGCATCAAATGAGATCTGAGTGTCAGGGTGATTACTCAATACTTTGAAACTTGAGTTGTTTTGGGAAGGTGTCATGCTTAGAAGATCAAAATGATCCGTGTTACCAAGGTGGTATCCATCCGCCAAATCAGAGGATGAGCCATTTCCGGCTGTCGACATTTTTTCTGAATTCAGCGTCCATTCAGCGAGCTCTTTGCAACCGGATAATGGTCGGAATAGACAAACGCCACGACAGGGATGGAAGAAACAATTAAAACCCAAAGTATGTGAGTGTTGATGAGGGCCCGGGTTACCACCTCCATAGTCAGTATTTTGAGGGTCAGTAAACGAGGCCTGTGGGCAGCTTGT
>NZ_JAHHPN010000436.1:0-6602 GCF_024606325.1 Endozoicomonas sp. ONNA1 | reverse complement strand
GGCATTGGCATAAGGTGTCAGGGTATCCTGAACATTGGTCAGGAATGCTGCCGTCTTGCGGCCGTTTTCAAAGGAAATATCGTCAAGAATGTAGTTGGCGATGATAGCAGCTGCGTATTCTTTCATGCCTGCAACAGACTCTTTCATACCTGCCGGGCTGGTGGCAGTCACGGGGACAGCCGTAAAGGCACTCTGCATGAATTCCTCAGTGCCTTTGTCGGACAGCATCTGGACAACGGTCTTGAAGTGAGGCAAATTGACGCCGTGTCTGTGGCCAAGGAAGTGTTCAAATTCATCCACTGTCTGATAACCATCCACACCTCTAACGGCTTTCATGTAGTTCTCAAGTTCAACCTTACTGATCACACCTTCACGCAGCAGACCGATAATCTTGTTACCACTGGCAGAACGAGTAGCGAAATATTCTGAGAAGCCTTTCAGGTCCTCTGGTTCATGCTCGACAAAGTGAATGGCTGCTGCGCCCATGCCGTATATTTCGTCTTCGTATTGTTGAGCCCCGGTTTTTAGCTCGATCCTGGCCCTGTGTGCCAGAAATTCGACTTCTTTCAGGGCATTCGTGGGCTGATCTTCTGCAGACTCAGACCTAAAGGTCGCCTTCAGGTTTTTGAAGACTTCCGCAATACGTCTGGCCTGATCAAACGTCAGATGGTCTCCAACCATTGCCTGCAGGCGAATCGGTGCCAATTCATCATCAAAATCGAAAGTCGGAAGGTATGGTAGTATTAGCTTACCGCTTTTTTCTGCCGATTCTGCAAGAGCCATTGCGGCTGACAGAGCTTGTTTCTTGAGAGAGTGCGTCTGCATATAAGCGTGCAACTCGGTTAGTATTTTTGCCTGTTTCGGCGTGTACTGGAAGGGGCCACCCTCATTTTCGACAGCTTCCTGTGCCGCTTCCAGGGCTTGCTTCATGTTCTCTATAGTCGCCGTCTTGAGTTCTACTTCCTTTTTCAGGCGCTCCTGCTGCAGGGTCAGTTGCAGGATCTTCCCGCCAGTACCGTCATATCCGCCCAGCTTTACTTGTTTGTTTTTCAGGGCGTCGATCCGGTCTTCATAATTGGCACTATAATCTTGTTTAAGACCCAGTTCATCTTCAATGTCTTTAAGATTTTCTTCATGATCCGCCAGAGCTTTTTGTGCTAACGGTATAGCCGCACTTTTCTGTTTCAGGACTGACTCCAGCGCGGCTATCTCGTCTTCAAGCAGAGCTTTGGCTTCCTGATCGACGCCCTTAAGCTCGTCAATCTCCTGATTTTTACTGTCCAGATTGTGTCTTGCATCACTTTCTTCTGCTCGTGCGAGGATCACTTCCTTCAGTTTATGGTCGCGCTCACGCATGAATTTTGCGATCTGAGCGTACTTTTTCATGATCTCAGGCAGTTCACCAACTGTTTCAACGACTACCTCGAATTTATCCCGACCGGGAGTGGCTACGGAGGCTTTAATGGCATTAAAATAATTCTCTTCTTCTGATGCATCAGGGTTACTCTCAACAGAGATGTCCAGATCTGATGTGACAGCTCTCAGTTTCAGAACAACTTCTGCTCGTCTCCCTGAACCGTCTCCCTGCAGGAAATGTCTGATGTCGTCTACTCGCTCTTCCGAGGTTTGCTCATCAACTGCAACCAGACCTAAACCGGTCTGAATTTGTTTCATTCTCTGATTAATAATTGCCTTTTCTTCATCCGTGAGAGGGAAGGTGGCAGGAGAATTAGATACCACACGTACATGAAGAATAGCCCCCAGCTTGCGGTAAAGAGCCTGCAGCTCATTTTCAGCTTCTCCCACAGCTTTCCTGGCTCTGGCTACTTCTCGATCAAGAGCGTACCGGGGTTTAGGTCCCAGGCGAGCCATTAGCCCGTCCAGTCTATTTTCAATGGTTGCGATTCGCTCATTAACGTCAGACTGACTCGCATTGAAAATTTCTCCGAACAGCTCATTGAGTTTCGCTTCAATCAGGCTGTTCTGGTCGTCGATAGCGGCATCATCTTTATAGTCCTTAATGTTGAGCTGGTGAGCTACTTTATTGTTTCTGGCTCTTCTGACAGCTTCATCGTCATTGGCCATGCCCACTATTAACGCCTGAATTTTGGCTTTTAAAGCATCCTTCCCATCAGGCAGGTTGTCATCTACTTCAAGTGCTACATGCAGATCTTTGGCCAGTTTAGCGGTGAGAGCCTTGACCTTGTCTTTAGCAGCAATGTGTTCAGAAGGGTAGATCTTGAGCTTGTCCTCTACGGCTGCAAGTAAACGTGCCTGTCTTTCACTGGCTTGCTTTTCCAGATGCAAATCTTCGACTTTATAGGCAAGAGTCGCATGAAGCCTCCTGAGTTTGAGAACACTCTCGTCGAGCGCTGTGCTGTCTTCTTTCCAGAGGGTCTGATCTATCTGCTCCAGCGTATCTTCCGGAACATCATCACCTTCAAGCAGTGTGAGAATCAGGGGAAGTCTTGCTGCCTGGTCATCCTCTTCGTTGAATTTAATGTTGAGTATTTTTTCTATGGTTTCCAGCCGATCGGTCTGTCGCAACCTGGCTTGCTTATCCGGGGCAGGGTCTTCGAGTTTATAGCGAAGGTGGGCAAGAAGCCTGATGAGTGTCAGGTTCTTCACGTTCAGGGTTTTGCTTTCAAATGCCCAAAGGATGATATCTATCTCATCCCGTATCTCATCCAGTTTCTCATCCGGGATAGCATGGCTATTGAGTATGCCGGAAATCCTGGTGAGTCTTGATATTTTGTCGTCCTCTTCATAGGCTATGACGCCGAGTATTTCTTCTGCGACCCCCAGTATGCTCAGGGCCTCTTTCTCAGCCAGCTGTCTGGCGTCTCTGATGTACACCTGCACCTCTCTGGAAATGTCCTGGCGACGGAGATAGACGTCGTCGTTTTGATCAAGGCAATGCATATCAAGGGCGTTTTCTACGGCAGTGAGTGTCTCAAGGACTTCAGGCATGACTTTGGGGTGGCCTGGTGTTCTGATGTCTTCCAGTTCTTTTTCCAGCTTCGCAAGTTTAAAGAGCTTGAGATATACCGTTCTTTCCAGGATAAAGCGGTCTTCCAGATTGCTGTCTTTAGCCAGCTCATTACCAAGAATCTTTTTCAGAGTGGCTTTTCTGACGTGGGTGAAGGAGTCCTCTAAATCCTTTTGACCGAGCAGGGTCTTAAGTCTGTTACGCATGATTTCATGTTTAGTGTACATTGCCTTAAGTTTCTGAATCAGGCGATCATGTTGAGCTTCAATATCATCATCATCAGCATTACTATCATAATCCGGAATGTTTAAATGTGCGGCAATGGTTTTATAGAGGGCTTTGATTTCATCTTCTTTTTCAGCATCTTTTCTAATGCTCTGTAGCCGAAGATGTTCTTGAACGATCTGAACTGCCTGCTGTTTTGCTGGCTCCTGAATGGCTTGGTAACGGACTTCCAGGTTTTTTTCTTCATCCGGGACGAGACTCAGCTGAACGTCAATGTTAGCCGGATTATTCTGGGCTATCCAATCGGCTGGTTCTGCCTTTTGTTGCAGGTGCTGTTGAATGGATCGATGACCCGAATCCAGACCGTTTTCATTGTCTGGAGTAATATCGTGCTCGCTTTCAATGGCTGCCAGTTGTTCTTTGACTGCTTCTTCCCGAGGTTTTTCTGTTGCAGCGTTTGCTGCGGTAACCGTCGCGGTATCTGATATTGTCGCAACCGGTGTTGCGGCGACCGACGTCCTGGCAACCGCTGTTGTGGCCAACGGTGTTGCGATGACCGATGTTGCGATGACCGATGTTGCGATGACTGATGTTGCGATAACCGATGTTGCGGTAACCGATGTTGCGGTAACTGGTCGTCGGATTTCAATAATTTTCTGGCTGATGAGTCTGGCTTGTTTTGCTAATGGCTGGGCATCCTCCCAGTTATCAATGCCAAGCTCTGCTGCCATTTGAGCGTTGCGAGCTTTTGTGGCATCGGTTCTGGCATTAAGAATTAGTTGTTCCAGATCTTCCTCATCGGAGAGTTCAGCGTCTTGTTCCAGCTGCTGTTGAATGAACTGAAGGTTAGTCAGGTCGTTTCCATTGTCCAAAATAAAACCGCGCTTGCCGCCAATATCCGCCTGTTTTGTTTTTGCAGCCTCTTTAACAGGCTCTCCTGTTGCGGCAACCAATGGGTTGATCGCCAGAGTTTTTTTTCCGGTGAGTCTGGCTTGTTCTTCCGGTGGCTGGGTATCATCCCAATCATCAATATCGGGCTTTGCTGCCGTTTGAGTATTGAAAGTTTTTGTGGCAAATGATTTGAAAATTCGAATTTTTTTCTCCAGCTTGGGAATTCGTTCGACATCCCGCTGAAGTTCCAGTAACAGGCTACGCAGTTCTCCCCTCTCTCCTCTAAGCCGTGCGAGCTCATTCTCAATTCTTTGCTTGCTTCGAAGTGCTTTGAATAATTCCTGTTTACTGGTAGTGGATTTCTCCGTTGTGAGCTCTATATGGCTTCTAAACCGGATGAGTTCACTTTCTCGTTCGCTTTCACTTGCCTGCAGCATTTCCAGCGAGCTTTCCAGCTCAATCAGCTTTCTGGCCATGTCGCTCGTGACTTTGGAAGCAAACTCTGTGTTATCTCCAAGAATATCGATCTGGGCTTCATTGGTAATGCTGACAAGAGGTACCACTTCCTTAATATTGTGGAGAAACAGCTGATTATTCAGGAGTTTGCTAATTTCGCGTCTCAAGCTGAAGTGTCGTTCGATTTGAGCACGCATCCAGGTTGGTGTGATGACCGAAGCAGCGATGTTGACATGATCTGGTGTGAATACAAATTCATCTGCTTGATCTGGAGTAGCACTGATCAATGCCTGCTCGAGAGATGCCCAGTATGCAAGCTCAATCGTCGCCTGTTCTTTTTTCAGTGAAAGCTTAGTCGATTGATCTTCGTAAGCTCTGGCATCGTACATCTCAAATAAATCTTCCAGCAGTGCCATCTGCGAGCTTCGAATGATGTATTGTAAGTTTTTGATCCTATCTTTTTTTACCTTCACTGATACCGGAGAGCTGGGGTTATCAGGGTCTATGTCCCAGAGGTTACGGAAGCTTCTGGCAAAAGCGGTGTCGGCCAGGTTCTGCTTCTGACCACGGAAAACAATAATCTCCCCCGAAGCCTCAGACACTTCCAGTTTTGGGTAACCCGCAGGCACAGGATAAACCTGTGTCTCATCCTCGAAGTGGACGACATATCCGACGGGTTTCTGGTATGACAACAAATCATTCAGGACTTTCTGTTGTAAATCTTTTTCCAGAACGTGAACCTGGGTGTAGGCAGTAGTCGCTGCTGCTAAAAGCGCTTCATCATTGACAAAGAGCGATTGACCCAGACGCTGCAGTTCAGGCGGCTGATCGCCGACAGCGACAAGACGCATAAAGGTGCGCCCATTCACTTCAACTTTGTCTACTTTAATGGTGGCAAGGGCTACATAGTGATCGACTTTGCCAAGGTTGCCTGCTCTATCATTGGCTCCTTTCAATACTCCGACCAGCTTTTTGGGGCTGACGACTCTCGTTAACGGTTCAAATGGTTGGGTGCCATCCAAGTGTGCAAGAACAGCCTCAATTGAATCCTGATCGGTCATTCCATTTCTGACTTCAATGATCAGCTCTTCTTCTGCAAGGTTATGGGTGAATCTGAAGACCCCCTCATTACCGACCTTGACGACTTTGGTGTATTTTTGAGCAACGTCATTGTCGTCTGTCTCAAACAGATCAACAGTGGAAACGCCACCGTCGATACCAGAAAGAACGTCTGTGAAGCCTTCAGAAGATATGTCATGGACAGTCCTTGCTTCAGCCTGATCAGGGTAGGTGGTAGTAAAGGATTTGGGTATTGGCTGCTGGTCATCACCTAAAGTTGGCTGAACCACGACCTCACTCTGGGTAAACTCCGTATGTCCATTGTCCAATATAATCATGGATTTTGTCTGCAGCCTGCGTTCGGCCAGTGCCTGTGTACCAGTGATGGAAGAAATGATGGAAACGGCCACGGCAAGGCTGATTGCGTTGGGGCGAACATATGTCATTCTACTACCTCAGAGCTGAGTATTTTATTACCGTGAAAAGTGATCACCACACCAGATAAGCAGGCAACTTCCAGTTTCTCATGGCTGTTCCGGTAAGTTGTTGAGTGAATTTAGTTCACAGTGGCAAATTCGGTAAGCAATTGAGCGAATTTAGTTCGTAATGACAAAGTCCAATGCCAGTAAAATTGAGTGGTTTTTTCAGGGCGGGAATACATTCATGCATGCCTGAAAACAGGGTTTATTTGATAGCCTGACCTGAAAGCAATCACTATGTATTCCTTTATACTGGTTGCTTTTCGATGGGTATTGCTACTGAGTGGGCATTCACTGATTTCTGATATTAAAGTTCGCCGTGGATTTTCTTATCTTTATCAGGGTCGAACCTCTCAATCTCGTGACCAGCCATTGCTGCTTTCACAGCTGTAGAGGAGGCAGGTGCTGAGGTCCTCCTGGCTTTCCTGTCAATATTCTGATGCCATTTGTAGAGGGCACCCAGAGTGTAAGAGTAAGGAATACTTTCTGCATGGGAGAATGAC
>NZ_JAHHPN010000435.1:0-21896 GCF_024606325.1 Endozoicomonas sp. ONNA1 | reverse complement strand
CCAGGGTCAGTCTCATTCGCTGAATATAAGTGGTTGGAGAGAAGCCAGTGGCTTCTCCCGTTCGTAAACTGCCAGACAGCGGTGAAGTCATCCGTTCTGTGCTCAAACCTATGGGTCAGCCCTACAGAGCGACAGCCGTCGACACCAACAAGGATCAGCTGTTTGAAGCCCTGGTTGAGCCGGCAACTGAAGAAGAAGTGGCAGCAACGGTGACAGTGATGGGCGGTGAGGACTGGGAACTCTGGATGAAAGCCCTGTCAGAAGCCGGTGTCCTGGCAGAAGATTGTAAAACGGTGGCCTATAGCTATATTGGTACCGAACTTACTTGGCCAATATATTGGGAAGGTGCATTGGGTGAGGCCAAAAAGGATCTGGATCGTGCTGCCCATGCCATCGACAAGCAGATGAAGAGCCTGAACGGTTCTGCCAACATCGCAGTACTGAAAAGCGTTGTTACTCAGGCCAGTTCTGCGATTCCTGTAATGCCCCTCTATATCGCCATGGTCTTCAAGAAGATGCGCGAAGAAGGTGTTCATGAAGGTTGTATCGAACAGATCAACCGAATGTTCCGTGACCGCCTTTACAGAAAAAACGGCGAAGCTCCGATGGTGGACGACAGCAATCGCCTGCGTCTGGACGACTGGGAACTGAGAGACGACATTCAGTCACATTGTCAGGCACTCTGGCCAACGCTCACCAATGAAAACCTGTCAGAACTGACCGATTACGTTGAATACAAGGAAGAGTTCCTGAAACTCTTTGGCTTTGGCGTTGAAGGCGTTAATTACGAAGAGGATCTCAATCCACTGGTGCCTTTTGACGTCATTGATATCTGATCAACCGACCCGGGAGGGTTTGAAAGCCCTCTCGTTTCACAATGCATTGAAATATACTACAACGACCTCTTATTCATAATAAGAATCTTCCCGACTATACCAGGATTGAGGACGCCCAACGGGCTGACTAAAATCCGGAAATGGCAGTGACTTACCATTGGGGCCCTTGGTCATTTTATAATCCTGCCAGCGATCCTCAATGTACAATTCATCTCCGGCACGTATGAATTTCAGTTGCGCGTAGACTGCAACGGGTAGAGGTTTTGCCCCCGCTGTATAAGCAACACCCGGGGTGAAACCTGTCAGCTCGAAGCCATGTTTCAGCCAGTCCACACTGCCTTTGAGAGCGTGAGATTCCACAACAGCAGGATCACTGTGGGACAGAACACTGCTTTCAAAATACCATTGATGATAGGCATTCATTCTCAATACATAGCGAATCGCCAGATAACGATGCTCACGAAACTTTTTTTTGCGTTGATCATGCTTATAAATTTCGTAGACCGTACAACGAATAGCTTCAATCGTATCAAAGGCAATGGCATCGCCTATTCGATAAGGATTACCAATCAGCACATCACCCTTTGCGATAGTCAGTGTTTCCGGCTCATTTTCAACGGGTTTATTTTTATACTCCTTATCAATAATGATACGAAACTGTCTGGCCTGCAGGGGCTCATAACGCCCGAGCACCGACTGCAGGTGTTGGAAGCCTGCATCGAGATTTTCAAGAGACGGAGCAGATTCGACTGCACAAAGAGGCATAACGAGAATCGAGACCAATGCTAAGGCGCCCGTCATCACCCCTTTTATCACCGCACATCTTATCGCACTATTCATCGCACTACTTGACTTAAGGCTCTGATTGTAAGCTAGTCCATACACCAAAACTGTCCAGCCTGAACTTGATCAAAAGGTTCAATAAAGGGCAAGATAAAAATCTGGCGGATAATAAAGTTCTTTCAGGAAATGATTAACTTTGAACAAACCATTCTGATTCTTACCTTCTGTGCAGGCGGTCTGATAACAGCGACAATTGTCTTTTGGAGTCTGCGTTTGGGCATCACTCCAACACCCACTTCTGCCAGGGTAAGATCAAAACTACTGGAAACCTTGCCAGAAATAGTCGATGGCAACATTTATGAATTGGGCTCTGGTTTTGGTTCTCTTATTACGGTATTAGCAAAAACCTATCCAGACCAGATCATTTATGGAATTGAACGCTCCCCTCTTCCCTGCTGGATCAGCCGATTAAGTTGCCGCCATCTGAGAAATGTAGTCATCGTTCAACAGGATATTTTCCAACATGAATGGGAAGGTGCCGGATTGATCGTCTGCTATCTCTATCCCGGCGCCATGGAGAAGTTATCAAAAATCTTTAATCAGAAGCTTAAGACAGGTTGTTACATCGTCAGCCATACATTCAGGCTGCCGGGCTGGGAACCCGAAAGCGAGAACAAGGCTAACGATTTATACCGCAGCCCTGTTTATCGGTATCGGGTTAATCACCCTGAAAACAAACAGGAATCAGGTCGCACTGACTCGAATTTAACCAACGATAGACAACCAGCTGTTCAGGCGCACAACTGACACACCCCTGTTTGCAACCAGATGATTCCTCCACCAGCTTTCCTTTTCTGAGCCAGTGGGCCAGCATACCCTTCATGGCTTCAGGGTCTACTTCAAAATGCTGACTGAGTTCAGCCAAAGTGCAGACACCCTTTTCTGACAGATAGTCTCTAATGGATAGCAGCATTAGTGGCACCCTGTGGTGTTTGCGGGTGTCTTAGCCACATCTTCCGGAGAGATCACCATTCTCTGCCCTACCCTCCTGAGAATCAGAAACATTAGTACCATTGCCAGGATAATGAGGGATAGCCAACTCAGTGCTGTTACTGGCTGAGCACTGATTCGCGACAGCTGGTAGTAAAGAGTAGCTACTGAATATCCCATGAAGAAAGTCCAGCCAGCCACAAAGAGCGTCCAACGAAGACCTGATTCCCGGTAAATAGCACCCAAGGCTGCAACACAGGGTGTGTAGAGCAAGATCATCAAGAGATAAGCCGTAACAGCCGCATCACTGGTGAACAGTCTTTGCATAACACCAAAGGTGGTGACCTCCACTTCCTGATCCTGCGCTACTGATTCCAGATTACTCAAATCACCCACACTCAGGCCAAGGGGATCTAACAGAGAAGATGCAACCTCTGACAGGTTAGCAGGAATAGTTGCCAAAGCCTCATCAAAGCCGGACATAACATCAAAGTCATGAGCTTCGGCTTCTGTGCCATTATCTTGCTCGGCAATGGAGGTGTACATGGAGTTGAGCGTGCCAACAACCGCCTCTTTTGCCAGAATGCCAGTGAACAGACCTACAGCCGCTGGCCAGTTATCTTCTGACATACCCATGGGAGAAAACGCAGGTGTGATGGTTTGACCTATTTTACTGAGCACGGATGACCGGGTGTCTTCATGACCAAAACTGCCATCTGTTCCCAGTGAGTTCAGGGTATTCAGTATCATCACCACTATCACAATGGCTTTGCCTGCCCTGAACAAGAATGCTTTCAGTCGGCTCCAGGTTCTGAGCAATACATGCTTAACTGAAGGCCTGTGATAGCTGGGTAACTCCATAACAAAGGGTGTCACTTCTCCATTGAAGAGACATTTCTTCAACATCAAACCCGTCATGACCGCAGCCATAATACCCGTCAGATAGAGTATGAATACCACATTCTGGCCAGAACCTGGAAAGAAAGCCGCAGCAAACAACGCATAAACGGGAAGACGTGCACCACAGGACATGAAAGGCGCCATGGCAATAGTCAACATCCGATCCTGCTGATTTTCCAGCGTCCGGGTCGCCATAATGGCCGGTACGTTACAGCCAAAGCCGACCAGCATGGGCACAAAAGCCTTTCCGGGGAGACCCAGAAAACGCATTGCCCTATCCATGACAAAAGCGGCCCTGGCCATGTAGCCTGAATCCTCGATTACCGAAAGGAACAGGAACAGAAAAGCAATCACCGGAATGAAGGTTGAGACAGTCTGAATACCGCTACCAAGACCTTTGGCCAACAGTGCAGTGAGCCAGTCCGGCGCGCCGATATTTTCAAGCAGATGGCTCACACCATCGACAAAGATAGTGCCTGAAAGAATGTCAAAAAAGTCTATAAAAGTACTACCTATGTTCACTGAGAACATAAACATCAGATACATAACCCCGAAAAAGATCGGCAAACCCAACAATCGATTTAGAACAATGCGGTCGATGCGCTCAGTGAGACCACGACTCACAGTATCCGAAGTTTTGACAGTATCCTGCATGATGAGGCTGATGGTTTCGTAGCGACCGTTTGCCACTATGATATCCATCTCTGCATCATAGGTAGCTTCAAGTTGCAATCGCGCTTCTGCCGCCCTGTCCATCAGACCCTGAGAAACCTGATCGACAAAACCAGCCTCGCCTTCCAGTAATTTAAGTGATACCCAGCGAGCGATTGAGGAGTCTTCAATCTCGTTGGCAACAGACTCCCGCAGGTAAGAAACAGCCTTTTCCAGAGATTTTCCCAGAGATTGCGGTTTAGCCGGTTCAATTCCGTAGATAAAGCATTGATGAATCAGCTCTTTGAGACCGACAGTTCCTTTATCTCTGGAGGCCACCATGGTGTGAACAGGACTACCTAGCTGTTGGGACAGTTTTTCAGCATTGATCTTAAGGCCTTTATCTTTGGCAACATCGATCATATTGAGAACGACAATGACTGGCAGACCCATGTCCAACAACTGCGTAGTCAGATAAAGGTTACGTTCAATGTTTGAAGCATCGACAACGTTAACAATCAACCGGGCTTCACGGGCAAGGATAAAGTCGCGGGCAATGCGTTCATCCATCGACACCTGATCGTCGACCACATCCAGACAATAGGTACCCGGCAGATCAACTACCTCAACGGACTGATTGTTATGCTGATAACGGCCACTGCGTTTTTCTACGGTAACACCAGGCCAGTTACCCACATGCTGACTCGCACCCGTCAAAACGTTAAAAATAGTGGTTTTGCCGCAATTGGGGTTGCCAACAATCGCAAATACATGCTCCTTCATAGACGGACCACTTCAACGGCTACCGCTTCGTGTCGACGCAGACTGAGTTGAAATCCGCGAACCTGAAGCTGAACAGGATCACCGAGAGGCGCTACTCTGCATACTCTAAAACAGGTCCCGGGCGTGAGCCCCATGGCCAGAAGCTTACGACGATAGGCTGAGCCTGATTTTCTGAAAGCAGAGACCCGGGCCTTATCTCCTGTCTGAAGATCCCCCAAAGTGACCGTCATCCCAATCTCCCAACCCTTTTACCGAAACTGATAGTGCCCGATAAAGAGTGCTTTGATACATCTGGTGATGTGGTGAAAAGAGCAACCTGAGGCAGTTTATGACGCGGCGACAACAGATTGAAAACAAGCAGAATACTAGGCCTAAATGAGAATTATTTCAATTCACGATCGAGATAATTAATAGGATAATTACCGAAATATTGAACTGAAATATTTGCTGAAAGTCTAAAAACACATTGGTCGGTCACAGTGTGTCATCCTTCTCTTCCTGCCTCCCACACTGCATCCTGAAATTTGGAAGGCTCTAATAAGAAGGCTCTGATATCTTGTCTAGACAAGGATATACCGCAAAACAAACAATCAGGGATATTACTCTCCTTCCACACCCTGAACAGGTGCCAGTGTTCCCCACTCATGGCAACCCGGACAGTGCCAATGCATTTCTTTACCGGAAAAGCCACAACTTAAGCACTGGTAGACCGGCTTTGAAACCAACATCTGGTCTGTCACCTCTTTTAACAGTTTGATGCTGGTCAGCGAGGGTTCAGTGGGATGATTCAACTGGATATTGATCAGGGCATTCAAGCCTCTCAAAGTGGGTTGCCGTCGAAGCTGACTGGTCAAAAATTCCATAGCGAAGACGTCACCGCGACTGTTCATGAACTGAGCCGTCATGGCCAAGATAACAGCCGTGCCCGGTTTCTCATTGAGGCAACGTGCCAGATAGCTGCCCAGAACACGCTGTTGATGACTGCGATGGCAAACGGTTTCCAGCATATCAAGAGTCAGCGGAACGTAGCGGTTATCCTGAGTAGATACCTTCTGAAGAACCTTGGTAGCCTCTCTGTCACGACCTTCCTCCATTTCTATCCGACCCAGTATCAAACTGGCTCTGACGCAGTTTTTATCCCTGTAAAATGCGGTTCTGATGAATTTACGGGCTCCTGATCGATCATTATGACGCAGTTTTTCCTCAGCTATCTCACAGTACAAGTGAGCCAGTCTCGAAGCATAGTGCTCACCCGACAATTTATGAAGAGATTCTGCAACCTCAACAGCCTGATGCCACTCTCTCTCTCTTTCATAGATTTTCAGAAGCTGCTGAAGCGCATCCAACCGGTATTCATGATTTTGTCTTGAAAGGTCAACCAGCATGGCTTCTGCACGGTCAAATAGCCCTGCTGTCATGTAATCCTTTGCCAGCTCCAGTCGAACACGGATGGATTGGAGGGGGGTCAGACTGGGTCGGGCCAAGAGATCCTGATGCACCCGGATCGACTTGTCCACCTCCCCCTTTCGGCAAAACAGACTACCCAGGGCAAGATAGGTATCCACGGTGTCATTATTGACGTCCAGTACTTTAATGAAGGTCTCAATAGCCTCATCCGTTTGTTCATTTAACAGATAGTTTAACCCTGCAAAGTACTCTTTGGAGAGGTGATGACCGGGAAAGTGTTCCTTTTTCTTCTTTTTTTCAGCACGTCCGAGAAGATATCCTGCCAGCATAGCCACCATAATCAGTGCCAGCAGTGCAACATCGGGCATCAGGTTAATCCTTTCAACGCATTCGCTCTGAGTTTTTGTATTTCGGCATCACGTCGGCCCAGCTTGCGCTTGAAACTGGCATTGTCTAATCTCAGCCTGGTCATAGCCACCATCGAGACCAGCAGTCCGAAGAGACCACCCATTATAAAAGAGACTACAACGATAGAAGACGCCTTCACTTCTGGCAACAGAACACCGGCCAGGTCGAATCGTATCAACTGAGGGTTAGCGACAATAAAATTGACGAGAATAACAAGCAGGAGCAGACTGCCCAACAATATTACCAGCCGCTTCAGCCAGATACCCAAACGAGAGACCATATTCGATCAAACTCCAGCGATCACTATTCACGATGAGATTTTAAGCCATAGTTGAGCAGGTCTAAACAAAAATGGAAAAATTAAGATATAAATTTTGTAGACTACTCCTGCAGACTACTATTTACACGATCTCGCATATCTTTACCCGGTTTGAAATGAGGAACGTATTTTCCATTTAAAACGACAGACTCACCGGTCTTGGGATTTCGACCCACTCTCGGCGCTCTGTAATGCAGGGAAAAGCTGCCAAATCCCCTGATTTCTACCCTTAACCCACTGGCAAGAGACTGAGACATCTGCTCAAGAATAGATTTGATGGCCAGCTCTACGTCCTTAACCGACAACTGATCTTGTTGCTCGGTCAGTCGTTCTATCAATTCTGATCGGGTCATTGTCGTTCATCCTTTCCCTGTACCCTTGGGTGACACTGAAGCCTCAGCATCATTACGGACACTGCACCCAGATCAGGTGATCAGCAAGACATTAAATATGTCATACTCGAGAACGGCTACGCATCTCGTAAGCCGGACACCCGACTATTCAGGCATTCCCAGACCTGATTGGGATTACAGACAATTCCTACCCTAGCCAACCCCATTCAATAAATCAAGCAACCTATTGATAACCATAAAAAAACCGCAGCCGGAGCCGCGGTTTACTTATGGAAAAAGATAGCCTCATCAGAAGCATTCTTCAACAAGTATTACTTGTTTTCCATCTGAGCCTTGATCAGGTCGCCGATAGTGGTAGGACCGGAAGTCTCGTCTTCTTGCTTCGCACGCAGTTCTTTCATAGCCGCCTTCTCTTCAGCCTGATCCTTCGCCTTGATGGACAGGGAGATATTGCGGTTTTTACGGTCGATACTGATGATGCGAGCTTCTACTTCTTCGCCTTCTTTCAGTACATTGGTAGCGTCTTCAACGCGATCAACACTGATTTCAGAAGCTTTCAGAGTAGCCAGAACGTCTTCAGCCAGCTTCACGGTCGCCGCCTTGGCAGTCACTTCCTTGATCACACCCTTAACAATGGAACCTTTTTCATTCAGGCCAGCGAAAGAGTTGAATGGATCTTCGGACAATTGCTTGATACCGAGGGAGATACGCTCGCGCTCAGCATCAATCGCCAGGATAACCGCTTCAACTTCATCACCTTTACGGTACTTGCGAACAGCTTCTTCGCCAGTTTCATTCCAGGAGATGTCAGACAGGTGAACCAGACCGTCGATGCCGCCGTCCAAACCGATAAAGATACCGAAGTCAGTGATAGACTTGATCTTACCGGCCAACTTGTCACCCTTGTTAAAGGAACCTGAGAACTCTTCCCATGGGTTTTGCTTGCACTGTTTGATACCCAGAGAGATACGACGACGCTCTTCGTCGATGTCCAGAACCTGAACTTCAACTTCGTCACCCAGAGCGACCACCTTGGATGGGTGGATATTCTTGTTGGTCCAGTCCATTTCAGAAACGTGTACCAGACCTTCAACACCTTCTTCCAGCTCAACGAAGCAGCCGTAGTCGGTCAGGTTGGTGATGCGACCGGATACACGGGTACCTTCAGGGAAGCGCTTGGTGATGGCAACCCATGGATCTTCACCCAGCTGCTTCAGACCCAGGGATACACGGTTACGGTCACGGTCAAATTTCAGAACCTTAACATTGATTTCATCGCCAACGTTCACGATTTCGCTTGGATGCTTGATGCGCTTCCAGGCCATGTCAGTGATGTGCAGCAGGCCGTCAACACCGCCCAGATCTACGAAAGCACCGTAGTCGGTCAGGTTCTTGACGATACCCTTAACTTCCAGACCTTCCTGCAGGGACTCCAGCAGCTGCTCGCGCTCAGCACTGTTTTCAGCTTCCAGAACGCTGCGACGGGAAACCACTACGTTGTTGCGCTTCTGGTCCAGCTTGATGACCTTGAATTCCAGCTCTTTGCCTTCAAGGTGAGCTGTATCACGAACCGGACGCACGTCAACCAGAGAACCCGGCAGGAATGCACGGATGGTGTTAACGTCAACAGTGAAGCCACCTTTGACTTTACCAGAGATGACACCTTTAACGATTTCTTCTGCTTCAAAGGCTTTTTCGAGTTCGCCCCAAGCTTCCATACGCTTGGCTTTCTCGCGGGACAGACGGGTTTCACCGAAACCATCTTCAACCGCGTCAAGAGCAACCTGAACTTCGTCGCCGACAGCGATGGTCAGTTCACCCTGTTCGTTCAGGAACTGAGCTTTTGGGATAACACCTTCAGACTTCAGACCTGCGTGAACAGTCACCCAGTCGCTGTCGATATCGACAACCTGACCGCTAACAATAGCGCCCGGCTTCATTTCGATATCTTTCAGGCTTTCTTCAAACAGTTCAGCAAAGCTTTCGCTCATGATCATTCCTATCAATCAGCACTTCAATCAACACCACCCCGGAAAGGCAGTTACTTCTGATCGCATGCTGGCCACACCGCCAGTCAGTGTGGGTTGTTTTTCAAAAAGCACCGTATGGCTGTAACTGGCAATCTGCACCATTCGGTTATTTGCGTCGGTCTTTCCGGAAATCGGTCAGACTACCTCAACAGAAACAAGCTGTTGAGTCTTCCTCAACAGCCTCAGGTTCCGAAACGATCATTTTTAATCAGATCAGACCATTCTGTCGCATGACATCCACTACGCGAACGAACACTTCCTGAATACTCAATCTGGTACTGTCCAGAACAATAGCATCATCGGCAGGTTTCAAAGGAGCGACATCGCGATTCATGTCACGATTGTCCCTGGCAAGAATGTCAGCTAAAAGCTGGTCAAAGCTAGCATCAATCCCTTTCTGTTGCAACTGATTTTGACGACGTTTTGCCCGTTCTTCTGCACTGGCCGTGAGGTAAACCTTGACATTAGCCCGGGGGAAAACCACGGTTCCCATATCCCTTCCATCGGCAATCAGACCCGGAGCTTCTGCAAAGTCCTGCTGACGATTTAACAAAGCTTTTCTGACACCCGGCAAGACTGCTACCCGAGAGGCTTTAGCCCCCACTTCTTCGGTCCTCAGGTTAGCGCCAACGCGCTCACCCTCAAGAATAATTTTCAGGCCTTCACCTTCAGCACCCGGTTCAAATTGAACATCCAGGTGACCTGCCAGTACCTCCAATGATTTTTCATCAGAAAAATCCACCCCATGATTCATCGCTGCCAGTGCTGTCAGTCGATACAAAGCACCACTGTCCAGCAGGTGCCAGCCAAACTCCTTCGCCAGCAGAGCCGCAACTGTTCCTTTCCCGGAGCCACTGGGACCATCAATAGTCACGACTGGCACGCTGATATGTGCAGAATTTTTCATTTACTGACTCTCTAATCCATGAAGTAATGAAAAATTACTTCTGCTTCTGCAAGCACCAACATCTCTCACGCTTGAATACCTATTGTTGATCCAACATGGACTGAACTCAATTACTTTCCTTCGCCCGAATTGGCTACAAAAGTCACTGAATCTCTCTGATTTTCATCAGAGTTAGCCATACAAGCCCTTCTTTCGAGAATACTGGCAAAGTTCTGCCGTGCAGACTGAGCTTGCTCAAACTTCGCCAGTATCGTATTGCTATCTTTTTCAACAATGGCCTGGCGAAGACGAGCCAGGCCTTCAGAAAACTGATCCAACGAAGAAATAATTGCTTTACTGTTACCCAGGGCGATATCGTGCCACATAACCGGATCACTGCCGGCAATGCGGGTAAAGTCTCTAAAGCCGCCGGCAGCATAACGAAAGATATCTTGATTTTCAGGATTACCCGCCAGCGTATCCACCAGTGAAAATGCCAGAAGATGAGGCAAATGGCTAGTCATTGCCAACACTTCATCGTGACGCCACACATCCATCACATTGACTTGGGCACCACAACATTGCCAGAGATGCCTGACCAGAGATAAGGCAGCACGATCAGTATTTTCCAGAGGCGTCAGGATTACCTTATGATGCTTGAACAGGCCGGCCCTGGCCGCAGTAACACCACTTTTCTCGGAGCCTGCAATGGGATGACCCGGCACCAGGCTCTCAGGTATATCACCAAATATTTCCCGGGCAGCCTGAACCAGTGAACCTTTACAGCTACCGACATCGGTCATCACTTTGCCAGCCAGATCCAGACCTTTGAGTTGCTGAAGTACTTTTGGCATTGCCAGCATGGGAACCGACAGCTGAATAACATCGGCCTTGTCGACAGCGGATTTAAAATCCTCACAGCCTTCTGCAACAATTCTCAGGGAAACAGCCTTCTCAACATTTTCACTCCTGAGATCAAACCCCATCAGATGAAAGCTTTCGCCGCACTCCCTCAGGGAAGCTGCAAATGATCCTCCAATAAGGCCCAGCCCTACCACCAAAATGTTCAGTGGGGTACCGTTCCTGTTTTGTTCTATCACTACAAGTTCAACCTTTTTCAAAAGTCATCTTCAACCCCTTGCAACTAAAGATGGCAACGGTTTCTTTAGCTACCGCCTGTTTGTCTTGTGCTCAGGGCTGTCTGACAGAGGCCAGTGCTTCAAGAAAACGCTGATTTTCTTCTTCCAGGCCAATGGAAACCCTAAGGTGTCCTGGCATGCCATAATTGGCAAGAGGTCTGATAATGACGCCCTGTTCAAGAAGACGCTGATAACAATCCATCCCCCCCATACCCGCATCAAAAGTAATGAAGTTACCGCTGGAAGATATGTAATCAAAGCCCATAGATCTCAAGCCCGCCTCAATCCGGGCCATTCCATCCTGGTTAACCTGCCTGGAACGGTTCAGGTATGCTTCATCATTCAGAACAGCAACTGCTGCCGCCTCAATAAGATTATTAACATTAAAAGGCTGTCTTAACCTGTTGAGAACACTGGCTATTTCGCTATTTGAAACAGAATAGCCAATACGTCCACCCGCAAGACCATAGGCCTTGGAGAATGTTCTGATCACGATAAGATTGGGATATTCATTTAACAGCGCAATACCATTCGGGTACTCACTATCCAACACATACTCAAAGTATGCTTCATCCAGAACAACAACAACCTCTTCAGACACCTTGCCCAGGAAGGTAAGCAACTCTGTTTTTGAAAAACGGGTACCGGTCGGGTTATTAGGATTAGCCAGAAAAACGATGCGGGTATCAGAACGAACCGCTTCGGCCATCGCTTCCAGATCATGACCCCAGTTTTTAGCAGGCACCACTATACTTTCCGCCCCAGTCGCCTGGACCGCTATGGGATAAACCGCAAAAGCGTATTCAGAAAATACAGCAGAGCACCCCTCTTTCAGGTAGCATTGCGCCAATAGAACAAGAACATCATTGGAACCGTTACCAAAGGTAATCTGATCAGGCTCTACCGCCAGCTTTTTGCAAAGAGCATCACGCAGATTATAGAGGCTGCTGTCAGGGTATCGAGCCAGCTCATCCAGCATCACAGCGATGGCTTCACGAGAAGACTGAGCCGCCCCAAGAGGATTTTCATTACTGGCCAATTTAACAATACTGCTGACATCCAGACCTTGTTCGCGCGCCAGCTCTTCAACGGGTTTACCGGGAAGATAAGGATTCAGTGCACGTACTCCCGGTACGGCAAGCTGTATAAAATCACAACCCATTTTTCACCTGTTTTTTTACCATGAAAAATTTTACATCCCCACGAGAGGACGCAAAATTGTTTCAATCGCTCAGGACTGATTTGTTAAAGAACGCCCTTGGGATAGGAGCCCAGAACCCGAAGATCATTAACCCTGTCAGCAAGCTTTCCCAATACTTTCTGGATAACCGGATCGTCTTTGTGACCTTCAAAGTCAATAAAGAAAACATAGTTCCAGATGCCGGTACGGGACGGACGGGTTTCTACCCGGGTGAGATCCACGTCATGAACATCGAACGCTTCAAGAATCGAATGCAGAGCACCGGACTGGTTTCTCATACTGACGACGATGGATGTTTTGTCTTCACCACAGGGTGGAACATCCTGATGCCCAATGATCAGGAAGCGGGTGGAATTGTCCGGCTGATCCTCGATTTTCTCAGAGATCTTTTCCAGACCATAAATATCAGCCGCCATATCACCGGCAATGGCCGCAGAGTTCCATTCACCCTTTATACGCTTAGCCGCTTCTGCATTGGAGCTGACAGCAACTCTTTCAGCCATCGGCCAGTGGGCATCCAGCCATTTACGGCACTGTGCCAATGACTGAGCATGGGAGTATATCCGGGTAATATGGTCACGGCGGGTGTTTTCAGAGACCAGCAGATGCTGATGAATTCTTAGCACGACTTCACCACAGATTTTAAGAGAAGAATCCATGAAGCTGTCCAGGGTATGACTGACCACCCCCTCTGTTGAATTCTCAACAGGCACAACACCATAACGCACTGCCCCCGCCGTCACCTCCCTGAACACTTCATCAATCGCGGCCATAGGGACAGAAACCGCAGAATGGCCAAAGTGCTTCATGGCAGCCTGCTGGGTAAAGGTGCCTTCAGGACCAAGAAACGCCACTCGAACAGGCTCTTCAAGAGCCAGACAGGCCGACATAATCTCCCTGAACAGTCGAGCCATTTCTTCATCGTCCAGCGGACCGTCATTGCGCTCCATCACCCGGCGCAAAACCTGGGCCTCACGTTCCGGACGATAAAATACTGCCACGGCGTCTTCATTTTGCTTGACTCTGGCGACTTCCTGAGCGCAGCGTGCACGCTCACTGATCAGCTTCAGAATATCCTGATCAAGCTTGTCAATTTTTGTCCGCAACCCCTTCAACTTATCATCTGTCATAATGTTCTCTGCGTTTAACGGTTCTGACGAAAGCCGCGCAATCGGCAGATGCCAAGCCTGCGAGCTTTGTACTTAAAATTGCGACGGACCAAGGATTTTTTATCCAAACTTTCTTTCGAATTCATGCATAAAGGCGATCAACGCATCGACATGCTCTTCCGGTACTGCATTATAAATACTCGCTCGCATACCGCCTACTGCCTTGTGCCCCTTGAGATAAAGAAAGCCATTTTTTTCAGACTCGGCCAGAAAAACCTTATCTAACTCAGGATCGCTCAGCGTAAAGGGTACATTCATTCTTGAACGCCAGCGGGGATCTACCTTGTTGTGATAAAACCCGGACTCATCAATCACCTGATAGAGTTTGCCTGATTTACGGGCATTGATCTGGTCGATCACTTCAAGCCCCCCCTGATCCTTTAGCCACTCAAACACCAGACCGGCCAGATACCATGCGAAGGTTGGCGGAGTGTTATACATGGAATCCTTATCCGCCTGTACCCGATAATCAAAAACAGCAGGGCAATTGGAATGCCCCCGGTCCAGAAGATCGTCACGCACGATAACCACTGTCAGTCCTGCCGGACCAATATTTTTCTGGGCACCGGCATAGATAACCCCGAAACGGCTGATATCAATGGGCCCGGACAGGATATTGGATGACATATCCGCTACCAGTGGCACATCGCCAGAATCCGGTATAAATGGAAATTCAAGACCACCAATGGTTTCGTTCGGAGTGTAATGAACATAAGCCGCATCGGAACTGAAACGCCAGCCACTCTCTTCCGGCATGGTATGGAATGAAGCGCCTTTGCCGTCGGCAATAACATTGACATTCAAATAACGCTGGGCTTCTTTGATTGCCGACTGAGCCCAGTACCCACTATTGACATAGTCTGCACTATTTTTCTGCCCCCTCAGGTTCATTGGGACTGCCGCAAACTGACCACGGGCCCCGCCCTGCAAAAACAGAACCTTATAGTTTTCAGGAATCTTCAAAAGATCACGGAGATTCTGCTCCGCCAGCTCAGCAACCTTGAGAAAAGACTTCCCTCTGTGACTGACTTCCATAATGGAAGCGCCTTCACGGTTGTAGTCCAGAAGCTCATCCCTTGCACGCGCAAGCACCGACTTCGGCAATGGAGCCGGGCCCGCCGAAAAGTTATAAGTAGGCCCTTGTGGGCCAGCCAGTGTTTCTGCCAATAGATTATTCATACTATCCTCCCGTAGAGCCAAACTCGTCGATTCAGAAGTGCATCCCTTTAAGTAAAACGCCAGCATGCTGCTGGCGTTAAGTTATTGGATACAGAATCAGCCTTCCATCCCTTCATCAGGCTCAGTCTGAGGCGTTTCTTCCCCTGTCACTTCGATTTCAGTCCCATCTTGCGGCTCTTCCGGCTCTTCAACCCTGGCAACACCAACCAGTTTCTCACCTTCCTGAACCTTGATCAGGGTAACCCCCTGAGTATTACGACTCATAACAGATATTTCATCGACACGGGTTCTCACCAGAGTGCCCTGATCAGAGATCAGCATAATCTCCTCTCCATCCTGTACCTGGATAGCACCGATCAGTTCGCCGTTTCGATCAGTACACTGCATGGAGATAACACCCTGACCACCACGACCCGTGATTCTGAAATCTTCTACACCCGTTCGTTTACCGAAACCATTCTGGCTGACGGTTAGAATCTGGGTTTCGTCTTCGGGAATAATCAGAGAGATCACTCTTTGAGCATCCTGTAGTTTAATACCACGGACACCTCTGGCAGTTCTGCCCATGGCGCGCACATCAGTTTCTTCAAACCGAATCGCTTTGCCCGCATTGGAAAGCAACATAACCTGCTTCTCACCGGTCGTAATTTCGGCACCCACAAGGGTATCACCTTCATCAAGACCCAGGGCAATCAGACCACTGCTTCTTGGGCGAGAGAACTGTTCCAGAGGTGTCTTCTTAACCGTTCCTGCAGCCGTTGCCATAAAGACAAAGTGACCTTCGGTATACTCTTCAACAGGCAACATCGCCGTGATGCGCTCATCCTCTTCCAGAGGCAGGATATTCACGATGGGTCGGCCACGTGAAGTACGGCCAGCTTCCGGAATCTGATAGACCTTCAACCAATAAACCTTACCCCTGCTGGAGAAGCAAAGAATCTGGGTGTGGGTATTGGCCACCAGCATATGTTCAACATAATCTTCGTCTTTTACCGAAGCGGCGGATTTGCCTCGACCACCTCGGCGCTGGGCCTGATAGGTGTCGAGCGATGTGGTTTTTGCGTAACCACCATGAGACAGGGTCACAACCATGTCTTCTTCAGAAATCAGGTCTTCAACGGTCAGGTCACGGCGTGAACTGGTGATCTCAGTGCGACGCTCATCGCCATACTCTTCGACTACTTTTTCCATCTCTTCACGGATGACTTCCATCAAACGCTCAGAGCTGGAGAGAATGAGCAGTAGCTCGGCAATTTTTTCCAGCAGCTCGCGATATTCACTCAACAGCTTGTCATGCTCAAGACCGGTCAGCCTGTGCAGACGCATTTCCATGATGGCCTGAGCCTGGGCAGGTGATAAATAGTAGAGACCATCATCGCGAAGACCAAACTGTTCAGGCAATTCGTCAGGCCGACAGGCATCGGCACCGGCACGTTCTGCCATTGCCAGCACGTGACCCGGCTGCCAACCCTGTGCCATAAGCTTTTCTTTAGCCTCTGCAGGCGTTGGCGAGCCCTTGATTAAGGCAATCACCGGATCAATATTAGAAAGGGCTACTGCCAGACCTTCCAGCAAATGCCCTCGCTCACGAGCTTTACGCAGCTCATAAACGGTTCTGCGCGTCACTACTTCGCGACGATGACGAACAAAAGCTTCCAGCATCTCCTTAAGGTTCAGGAGTTTTGGCTGACCATCGACCAGTGCAACATTGTTAATGCCAAATACACTTTCGAGCTGGGTTTGTGCGTAGAGGTTATTGAGAACAACGTCCGCAACTTCACCACGGCGCAACTCAATCACTACTCGCATACCGTCTTTATCAGACTCGTCGCGCAGCTCGGAAATACCTTCAATTTTCTTGTCTTTGACCAGCTCAGCGATCTTTTCAATCAATCGTGCCTTATTCAGCTGATAAGGCAGCTCGGTAACAATGATGGTACTTTTATTTTTCTTTTCATCATGCTCGACATCTGCACGGGCCCGAATATAGATACGACCACGACCGGTACGATATGCCTGCAAAATACCCGCCCGACCATTAATGATGCCAGCAGTTGGAAAGTCCGGACCCGGAATATATTCCATCAGATCATCAACAGACAGGCTCTCATCATCAATTAACGCGAGACAGCCTCTAACCACTTCAGTCAGGTTATGTGGTGGTATATTGGTTGCCATACCCACAGCAATACCGGCAGCACCATTCACCAGCAGATTGGGGATGCGGGTTGGCATGACGGCAGGAATCTGTTCCGTACCGTCGTAGTTGGGTACGTAATCGACCGTTTCCTTATCCAGATCAGCCATGATGTCATGACTGATCTTCTGCATTCGGATCTCGGTATAACGCATGGCCGCTGCAGAGTCGCCGTCTACGGAACCGAAGTTCCCCTGTCCGTCTACTAACATGTACCGCAACGAAAATGGCTGCGCCATACGAACAATGGTGTCATATACAGCAGAGTCACCATGGGGGTGGTATTTACCAATGACGTCACCCACCACACGAGCTGATTTCTTGTAGGGCTTGTTCCAGTCATTGCCCAGCTCGTTCATTGCGAAGAGGACGCGCCGGTGGACCGGCTTGAGTCCGTCACGCACATCAGGCAGTGCCCGCCCAACGATGACACTCATGGCGTAGTCCAGATAGGACTGCTTGAGTTCGTCTTCGATGTTTACCGGAAGAATCTCTTTGGCGATATCAGTCATGTAAACCCAGTCGTCCTTTAGCTTGCGCCCAACGGATACCTGTCAGCATCCTTTCTCAACCCGGAAGGCCGAAAATCCGAATAATTCAATCAACAGGCAGCCATGTGAAAGCAATCATTCAGCTCCTGCCTGAGCAGAAAGGAAGCGTTGAAATGAATTTAACGATAAAAAAGGGCATGGCTGCTTTTTTTCATAATAAGTAGCAAATAATACCACAGCTGGCAGCCTTACTGCGAGCCAGTGTATGGCTTGACAACAATATTTATGAATAAAAAATGACACAAATGTACGACATAGTCGTCTCTTTAGTAGCTATATGACAGGAATACTTAACTATGAAAACTCTGTCTGTATAATGCGGACAAGAATACAGACTGCGCTGTTACTATCGGAAATCAACCGCTTGAGAATCTGGACATTATGACTGCAAACCAGAACGAACCACGCCCGGTGCAAAACGTCGATCCAGCCGAAATTGCCAAATTTGAAGAGTTAGCCAGCCGGTGGTGGGACATGGACGGCGAATTCAAGCCCCTGCACGAGATCAACCCGCTGCGCCTCAACTACATCGATGAGCGAGTGAGCCTGGCAGGAAAAAAAGTACTGGACGTTGGCTGTGGCGGAGGCATTCTCAGCGAATCAATGGCGCTTCGCGGTGCGGATGTTACCGGCATCGACATGGGCGATGCACCACTTTCCGTAGCTCGCTTACACAGTATGGAAAGCGAAGTTGAGGTCAACTACCGCAAGATTCCGGTGGAAGAACTGGCAGAAGAAATACCCGGCACCTTCGATGTGGTTACCTGTCTCGAAATGCTCGAACACGTTCCTGAACCGGCGTCCGTCATTCGTGCTTGTGAAAAGCTGCTCAAACCCGGCGGACAGATCTTCTTTGCTACGATAAACCGCAATGCCAAATCCTGGTTGTTTGCCATCGTCGGGGCCGAGTACGTTCTTAAAATGCTTCCCAAGGGTACCCATGAACACAGTAAATTCATTAAACCTCATGAGCTCTGCGGCTGGATGCGCCAGAGCGATCTGGAAGTAAACGACATGACAGGTATGATTTTCAACCCGTTTACCGGTGTCTACTCACTTAAGAAGTCGGACACTGACGTTAATTACCTGATTTATGGCAGCAAGCCAGAGGCCCAATGAGAATCTTGATGAGTCAACCGAACACCATTGAAGGTATTTTTTTTGATCTGGACGGCACTCTGCTGGACACTTCGGAAGACTTCATTTTTACCGTCAACAAAATGCTGGCAGATGATCATCTGCCAGCAATGGATGGCGAGCTCATTCGAAGCTATGTTTCGGAAGGCTCGAGAAAGCTGGTTCAACTCGCATACGGTCTGGAGCCATCAGACCCGAAGGTAGAAAGCCTCAGGAACAGGCTTCTTGATGAATATAATGACTACATCAGCAATGATCGTAGGGAAAAAGCAGCAAAACTGTACGGCGGACTGCCAACACTGCTTGATGCTCTGGATGAAAGAGCCATTCCCTGGGGGGTCGTCACCAATAAACCTTCAGTTTACGCAAAAATTTTACTGGCTCAGGCTAACCTGAGCCACCGGTCAAAAACATTGATCTGTCCAGACCATGTCAGACTGACCAAGCCCAACCCCGAAGCTCTGCTACTGGCCTGCCAGCAGACGGACGCTAATCCGGCAAAGTGCATTTATGTGGGTGATCATTGGCGCGACATTGAGGCTGGCAGAAATGCAGACATGGTGACTATTGCCGCACTCTATGGTTTTATCAGTCCCAAAGATACGCCGGATCAGTGGCACGCTGATTACAACGTCTCATCCGCAGAAGAGATTCTTCCGCTGCTGGAAAAGTACAAGTGGCAGCTACCACGGAGAGCAACACATGTTTAAATATACTGCACCCGACAACCTCCTCCGGGACAAAATTATCCTGATCACTGGTGCTGGCAGTGGTATTGGCCGAACGGCAGCACTGACCTTTGCACGCCACGGCGCTACCGTCATCTTGCTGGGCAGAACCATCAGCAAGCTTGAAGAGGTCTATGACGAGATTGAAGGAAATGGCTGGCCCCAGGCGGCCATTTATCCCATGAACCTCGCCGGAGCTTCAGAACAGGACTATGCGAACCTGGCGGAAACTCTGGATAAAGAATTTGGCAGACTGGATGGGCTCCTGCACAATGCAGGCCTGCTGGGCGAACTGAAAACCATTGCACAATTTGAACTGGATAAATGGAATGAAGTCATGCACGTTAATTTGACTGCCCCCTTCCTGCTGTCAAGAGAACTGCTCCCTCTGCTTCGCAACGCTGAATCCGGTTCCATTGCCTTCACTTCCTCCAGCGTTGGTCATAAAGGACGCGCTCACTGGGGAGCCTATAGCATCTCAAAATTTGCTACCGAAGGCCTGATGCAGGTGATGGCAGATGAAGAAGACGGCCTCAGCCAGGTAAGAGTCAACACCATTAATCCCGGTGGCACACGGACAGCCATGAGAGCCTCTGCCTACCCCGGTGAAGACCCGATGAGCCGCCCAACACCTGAAGATATTATGCCAGTCTATCTGTATCTGATGGGTGACGACAGCCATTCGGTCAGCGGTAAAGCTTTTCATGCCCAGCTTCCAGGTGATCCAGAGAACATTGCAACACTCTGACATTGTCTTATGACCCACTCAGCCAGTGGGTCACTCTTTACCTTACCTGTATACAACCCGTTACAAAAAAAACATGCCCTCCCGGAAGCCTCGACTAGGTTTTAACGTCGATAACTCAACGATAAATCAATCATAGCGAGGATTTCATGCCAAGAATTCACCCCCCTGTTCTGCTCTTGCTGGCAGCCTGCGCACCTGTTTCGGCAGCACTTTCTGCAGTTTATTCTCAGAAAGAGTTGAATGAAGAAAAAGTCGTTGCCTCTAACTGGCAACAGCACTCTCCTGAATATGAAGCACTCGTGCACCAGTCATTCAACATAGCCAGAGACAACCTCGCCAGCGCATTGAATGAGTTACCTGAAGGCAAGCGTGCCGCGATAGTGACCGATATTGACGACACTTTAATCGATGGCACCGTATATTTCTCAAGCATGGTCGGAACCGGTGGTGCACGAAGCACTGATGCCACTATTGCCTGGTGGAGAGAACAAAGGATGGAAGCCTTACCCGGTGCCGTGGATTTTTTAAATGAGATTGACCAGCAAAGCATAGACATCTTCTACGTCAGTGGTCGTTTCAATGAGGCCAAAGACATTTCGATGGCCAAACTGAAAGCATTGGGATTCCCAATCAAAGGCCCTGAATATCTGCTTTTTCAGCAAACAGACAATAGAACACTGAGCAAAGAAGACCATCGTCAGAAAATCAGAGACAAGGGCTATCAGATACTTATGCTTCTGGGTGACCAGCTGGATGATCTTGCAGAAGTGGAAGGCCATCACTTTACTGAGAGACAGCAATGGGTTCACCAAAATCGCAGCCGATTCGGCAAAGATTGGATCAGCTTCCCCAACCTTGTTTATGGAAGCTGGGAGTCTGCGGCTGTGACTGAAAACTTCAGCCAATTGTCGCCCCAGAAAAAGCACATTGCCAACCTGAATGCGCTGAACCACTCTCACTTCAGCCAGATACGGGATCCTGCCTTCGCCCAGCACAATATTAATGCAATGCTCTGGATGTACTCATCAGCCGATTATCATGCCCTGACGCAGCAAGCATTCAATCACTCCACCAAAATACTGGAAAAACTGACTCAGAAAACGATGGAAAACCCCGTTATTGTTGTAGACATCAACGGTACCATTCTGCAATACACCCCCCTAAATCCCGACCTCATCCGGCCTGCATCAGGATCAGAACACGATAAAGACAGCTGGCGCCTTGAACAACAGAAAAATGCCAAGCCGATCCCCGGTGCACGGGAGTTTCTCACTGCGGCAAAGGAAAAAGGGTTTGATATATTCTATGTTTCCGAGCAACCTATGTCGTCAGGCCGCCAGGGCAACAGGAAAGACTTTGAAGAACTAACCGTCAAACAGCTGAAAGAGCTGGGTTACCCGGATGCAGATGAAACCCATATCGTATTAAAAGGAGAATACTGCTCAGAGGTTGATCTTAAGAACTGCACAAAAATCTTTCAGCGTCGTGCGATCACTAACGG
>NZ_JAHHPN010000434.1:0-4434 GCF_024606325.1 Endozoicomonas sp. ONNA1 | reverse complement strand
CAATTTATTGCAACCGCAGTAGGACAGCCTTAAGTCCGACAGGCTGCTAGAATGGTTTCACCCTCATATTTTTTGTTACACCGGCTGTATGCGATATATCACTTCTCCGCTAGCAGGTTGCCTGCTGGCGGCTTCTGTACTCGCAGGGCGTCATTACTTTCCCGATTATTTTCAGGTGATTGCCCGTTTTGAATCGGCATTGCTTTTCCTGAGTGGGCTGGTTGCCGGCATTCGATTGCCGGATATTGATCTGGTTTTTCCGGGATTGAGTCACCGTTCAGGGATTACTCATTCGTGTCTTCTGGCGCTGCTGCCTCTGATGTTTGATCTACCTTTTGTTGCAGGCGGTCTGGCCATGGGGATTGCGTTGCATTTGTCATCCGATATCCAGCCCAGGACATGGTCAGGTGGAGCATTGATCAAGTTTCCAATACTGGGCAGTATCGGGATACTCTCACCACTGTGGATCCTGTTCAATATTGTGGGGTGTATTGTCGTGCTGTTCCATATATTACCGCAAGAGCATGAGGTAGGCCGGTGGGCCATTCTGATTGTGATGCTGGTGGGAGGTGGCTGGTATTTCTTGAGTGAGGAAAAAAAGCGGCTTTTTCCATTGATTACACTGGCGTTCAGTATGTTATTGGTGCATCAATACAATAAAGGTCAGCTCAGTGTTGAGATAGTGATTCAGTATTTTGTCTGAAGATAGCGGACGCTTCCAGCTGGAGGCGTCCGCTGGAAACTTATTGTTTTCCGGCTGTCAGAGCTCGCTGCTGCTCACGAGTGGCTTGTTTGGCTTTTCTTCGATTCAAGACCGTATTACCGACTTCACCTCCGAGGTGAGCTTCTCCACGTCGTCTTGCCAGCTGAATCTGGTGTTCACGTTCACGGAAACGTTGCTTCTGATCCGGCGTGTGCTTGTCATAGCAATGAGGGCAGCTGACGCCCTGTTCGAAATGTTCACTGAGTTGATCCTGCACGGTAATAGGAAGACGACAGGCATTGCATTGGTCGTACTGACCTTTTTCAAGCTGATGATTGACGGTGACACGATCATCAAAGACAAAGCATTCGCCTTCCCAGGTGGACTCTTGCTGAGGTACTTCTTCCAGATATTTCAAAATCCCGCCTTTCAGGTGGAAGACCTCTTCAAAACCCTGTTCTTTCAGGTAAGCCGTCGACTTTTCGCAGCGTATGCCGCCGGTGCAGAACATGGCCACTTTCTTGTGCTGCTCCGGGTTCAGGTGGTCCCTGACGTACTGGGGAAACTCCCTGAATGTCTCGGTATTGGGATTGATGGCATTCTTGAAGGTGCCTACCTGCACTTCGTAATCATTGCGGGTATCGACCACCAGGACGTCCGGGTCATTGATCAAATCGTTCCATGATTTGGCATCGACATAGGTGCCGACCACTTGGTTAGGGTCAACACCTTCGACACCCATGGTGACGATTTCTTTCTTAAGTTTGACTTTGGTGCGCTTGAAAGGCATCGCTTTGGTGTAGGACAACTTGTACTCAAGTTCAGCGAGGCGAGAATCGCTTTTTAGCCAGGCCAGAAGCTGGTCTATAGCACTTTGGGTGCCGGCAACGGTGCCATTAATACCTTCGTGGGCAAGTAGCAGAGTGCCACGAACGGCATTATCTTCCATTACTTTCAAAAGGTCAGGCTTGATGGATTTAAAGTTATCCAGAGTGACAAATTTATACAGCGCACAAACGACAATTGACATATGGGGTCCTGTTGCTGGCCGGAGCGTAAATCCGGTGCAGTGTGTCATAGCCTTCAGGCGAAAAAAAAGGCTAACTTTATGGTCAGGAATCAGACCAGCAGAGAAGCATAGCAAATAGGATGGGCTGTTTGCCAGTCAGCTTTGCAGCCAGACCTCCTTGGCCCAGTGCCAGACCGAAGGCCAGGTGACTTCCGAGAGGTCACCTTCCTTCCAAAGGCCCACTTCCCCTTCTGCAGAGACGCAATAAAAATCGCCACTATGCTCACACAGCGGTAGCAGGTCTCTGGGTACTCCCTGATCCCAGGCGATGGCTGCCACCTCGGGCAGGTAGGTGTGAGAGTGGGGGTCTTTTATGGTAACGGGTTCCATGGAACCATAAACAACGTCACTGACCTGCAGCAGAAACTCCCGGAAGTCAGAAGGAATAGGAATCAGCAGCTGCTCTTCAGCTTCGATAATCTCGTCTTCGTCAGGAAGCTCAAGTGGCGTAGGCACCTCGACGGCACTTTCCCGGAGTTCATCAATGACATCTTCCATAGTGATAACCTGTGACTGCTGCTGTGACGGTAGAAAAGCCCCTTAAGAACCCGGGGCTATCATGAGGCTTAATCGTGTTTCCTGATTATCTGCGACCTTTGCCTGATCTGCCAGATTGGGCAGGTTTTTTTCCGGGATTGCCGGAACGGGATTTGAATGCCGGTCTCTTTTTGTTGCCAGCAGGCTTTTTACCCGGTTGACCCGAAGTTGAACGTGGCTTGCCTGGCTTTTTGGTGGGGGCATCATTCAAAGTCACGTTAACACCGTCTTCAAAATAAGGAACCGGCTCAACCTTCAGGGGTTTTTTTATCAGCTTGCGAATGGCTTCCAGTTGCTTTTTCTCTTCCGGGTTCATCAGAGAGATCGCCCGCCCCGGGCTCCCGGCACGACCGGTTCGACCAATACGATGCACATAATCCTGCGGCACTTTAGGCAGATCGTAGTTTACAACCAGTGGCAACTGATCCATATCCAGCCCTCTGGAGGCGACATCGGTGGCTACCAGAATCCGGTATGCACCCGCCTGAAACTCAACCAGCGTTCTGCTGCGAGCATGTTGGCTCTTGTCACTGTGCAGTGCTGTGGCACTGATACCTTCGTCAGACAACAGGTCTGCGACTTTCTCGGCAGCTTTTTTGGTGCGAACGAAAACCAGAACCTGCTCCCATTTGCCACCTTCAATGATATAGCTGAGGATTTCCGGCTTATCATGCTGATCCACAGGATAGACAGACTGTTTGACGGTGTTGGCCGCGGAGTTGGGGGTCTCTACTTCAATTTTGACCGGATGACGCTGGAATTCATGGGCCAGCGCCTTGATCTCTTTGGAGAAGGTTGCAGAAAAAAGCAGGTTCTGCCGCCTGACGGGCAAAACCTCAAGAATCTGATCAAGCTCGGCCTTAAAGCCAAGATCCAGCATTCTGTCGGCCTCATCCAGAACCAGAATTTTCAGATGATCCAGGGTCAAATGTTGTTTTCGAATCAGGTCCAGCAGTCGGCCTGGTGTCGCTGTGAGGACATCCGCCCCTTCTTGAAGCGTTGTTATCTGGGGCTCTATATCAACACCGCCGTAGGCGACGGCTGAGCGAAGAGAGAGGTTTGAACCATAGCGAATGACACTCTCGCCAACTTGAACAGCCAGCTCTCGGGTGGGTACCAGAATCAGGGCGCGAACAGGATGATTCTTGAGCGTCCGCATTTCTGACAGGCGGTGCAACAGCGGCAGGGTGAAACCCGCCGTTTTGCCCGTTCCGGTTTGGGCTGATGCCATGACATCGCGACCTGTCAGAACCATCGGAATGGCTTTGGCCTGAATCGGGGAGGCTTTTTTATAACCTTGTTCTGCGACGGCCTGAAGTAGAGGTTCACACAAACCAAGGGATGAAAAATCAGTCATGTTGATCTGTAGACCTCTTAAGACATGAAATGGGCCGGAGATTGTACAGCAGTCCGTGGTGTTGTGCATTGGGGTTTACCCGCTCTCAATGCAATGGGGATGTGGCTCAGAACTGTTTGCGCAGCCGAATAGGCAGTTTTCGGAACTCCATCTCGTAGTGACTTTCGGTTCCGGCCATCGACCCGGCGCTGTCATAAAACCATTGAGCCATGCCATAAAAACCCTCTTCATAGGTATTGATAGCCCCCGTCAGGGTGATCTCTCCCAGACTCTGGTTGATATTCATAACCTTGACAAAACCGTCGAGTTCAGGGCCTTTCAGCTTGAAGCTGGCATCAGAGCTGCAGTCGGCCAGTGTAAAGTATTCATTTTTGATGAGTTTATGGTGGAGGGCGCCTGATGGATCCATGTCCAGTTCGAACAGCTTGAGGATGCCAGAGGTTTTGCTGTCAGGGGCGATCTTCAGTTCCATATGAAACTGTTCCACCCTGCCACTGGAGCGATCAAAAGTGATTTTTGACGTGCCAGAGTAGTTCCCGGCGGGCAGTTTGCAGAGGTTCTCAGCATTGGCAAAACTGGCCAGGCAAACAAGCACGCTGAATAAAATGTTGTTCAGTCTGATTTTCATATCCTTCTCCAAATATTTTTATTACTGAAGTACTAATTTGGACAAGAATTGATCGGATAAGTTCTAAGGGAGAAGGGAATTGTTCTGGCTAGCAGCCTGTCGGACTTAAGCGTCCGTAGCGAGGATTGCAAGAAATTGAG
>NZ_JAHHPN010000433.1:0-2116 GCF_024606325.1 Endozoicomonas sp. ONNA1 | reverse complement strand
TGGAAAATCTGATCTGCCAACATTAGCAGGCAACATAAGGATATCCCTCTCATGTTAATATTCATCCATGCCTCAATGGCTGGTAGTTACCCTCATTCGACAATAATCTTTTTATAAAGTTCACCCGTCTGCCTGAAGCACACAATAGAAAAAACAACAGTAAGCTGGCAACACGGCCTAAAATGGTCAACCTTGTCTGAATGGATCAGACCTTGTTCGCAGATCGCTGAAATCAGTGGTTGCCGACAGACAATCCACTGAATTTGCACAGAGACACCTAAAACCTGACGTATCTAAGAACTTCAGGGTTTGTTTGTTTTGCTGCCTCGATAAAAGCCTTATCACTTCCAAGCTCGAAAGCAACAAACATGAACACACGAGGATTCTGTGCAATTAAGGTCAGCATGTACTCGCGATCATTCAATAATGTTTTACTGGCACCTATTAAGATATCAATATTGACAGCCATTAAGCTTTCAATAAGGTTTTTATCGCTTCGGATTCTTTCAGCGGCATAACACAAAGCTTTCGGAGACTTTGCGACAGCGGCCTTGATGACATCAATATCATTCCTCAGATCGTCACTCAAATATGGCAGTTCTCCTGGATGTTCTGAAATGGTGGGCAATACAAAGTCTTTATCATTCCGAACCCGTGAACTGGCATATTTCAGTCCATGCTTGCGCAGGGTATTCATGACCTTTTCTTTATGATCCCCAAGCGGTGGACTCGGTGGCGCATAAAACTCCAATCCGTAACGGTAAGATGGATTAATAACAAAACACTGATTACCCAAGTCATAAAATTGCTCAACCACACTGATAGCGCTTTTAGGATCTAATAATAAAAAATGATGCAAGAGCTCCCTGCGGCTGCCCTCACTGATCTCATCACTCATTAACATTTCCCACAGACTGTCTTCCGGTTTTTCCTTAAGAAACACTGACCTCTTACACACACCCAACCGCCGGGCATGATGAGCAAACTGTTGGTGGTGTTCCTTCAAAAACCGCCAGCAAGGGTCAATGAGCCCACGAGTCCCACTCAGAAAAGACTTTACAAAAAGGCAATGTTGAAAGGCGAATCTATCCGCTTCTGTCGCTATATCACGATTAAGGCTTTGTGCCAGCAAGTTAAAGTCCCACCGACCTCCTTCAAAAATGGGCGTACCGTCTAAATCACAATCCAGATCAGACATGGCACGTAACACAATGATCAGTTTTTCAAAGGCATCATGCATGGTTTGAGGTGATTTCATTCGGGGGCATTCGACGGTCATTTTACCCGCTACAGCGTTGCAACCCAGCTTCATGCTACCCGCATTTTTATCCAGTCCGATCTCCTTCAATAATTGCGCCAGAAACCACATACGCCTGAACTTGCCGGGTTTATCACCGTAGGTTAAATCAAAGTTGTCGGAGAATGTCAGCCGCAAGGTTCGTCCTTTACCTCCCTCTGCGTGCTCAAGTAGCTCGATAAGACCCACATGAACCCCTAACTTCAGGTTAACAATCACGGCTTCATTCATACAGATGACAGTTCCTGAAAGTTTTAGCTCTTCCATAGATGCTTTTCCGGAAGAACTCAATAGCGTTGCCTTTTCACCCGGGGTCGTACAGTCGACATAAGTGATTTTATTTTTCGTAAACACCCTGCCCTGAGCCGAAGCCAGAGCGACCTGTGCCAATGCCTCTACAAAGCTCTTATGTAAGACAAAAATCAGCTCATGGACACTCTTCACCTTCTCAGCCTCAACAGGGTTGAGAGCTTGAAGACAGGATTGCATTTGATGACAGTCTGCCACCCACGGGCGAAACATTCTCCGAGATAACTGGCCGCCTTCAGCGGCTTGCATTGGCAGAATGATACTCTTTAAACCGGAGCGGATGGTCCGTTTCAGCGTCTCGAACCGGTATTCCAATTGCGGTAATTCTATCAGCAATCGCTCGACCTTGGGTGGACTGTTGTCGCCCGCCAGTAGCAAAAAGGCCCGATAACCCTTCAACAGTACTTCAGCCCCATGAATTAGCCGATTTACGTTATCCCTCGTCTCAGCCAGTAGTTTTGATCGTTGTGGCGACATGCTTAATTTTATGGGGTTTGCCAGACAATCCAG
>NZ_JAHHPN010000432.1:0-1149 GCF_024606325.1 Endozoicomonas sp. ONNA1 | reverse complement strand
TTGTCCATCACTGTGGTAAATAATGGCGTGCAAATAATCTTCCGTGGTCATCAGCCTGATGGTTGCAAACGAATCGGGTGTTCGGGAAGAAAAATCAATCCTGTCGTCAATTATAAAAGCACTATCGATCTGTCCATTGTCAGTGGCGAAACGGCGAATAGAAAGTGTCTCTTCCTCAGGGCTGAATACGGCAACGTAGATCTGGTCTTTTTGTATCAGGATGTCCTGCTGGTTGTTAACTGTGACAATGTGGTTGATAGTTATTATCGCTTTGCCATTGTTGCCAAAAGAGGCGACGGGTTTTAGCTGTTGACTGTCGTATTGTCGGATAAACAGAGGATAGGGCGTATCTTCATACCTTTTGCCGGTTACATATAGGCTTACGCCATCTGGGGAGAGCTTTAGATTAAGTCCTTGTTCTTTATCATACAGGTCACTGTTTTCAGGAAAAAAGAGCCGTCGCTGGTGGTAACGGCCAACAAATAGGCTGTTATCTAGAGTACCTGTTAAATACATGACGCCTTGATGATAAGCGGTATCATTAATTTGCACATTTTCAGGGAATACCTTATTACGTGCGATCAATTGTGCCGGATATTTCTGGGCGGCACTTAAAGGGAACTCAAACAGGGTTGTTTTTCCTGATGGTGTCGTTGCAACAAGGTTAAGTTGAGAGCCTGTGGTTTCGTGAATCACCTGTCCTGTCAGAGACTGGTAAGAATCCAGTATGCTGGAGTGGTCAGCAGAGGTGGTGTAAGTCACAATGCCGCAACGACCAAATTGTTTATCCAGTTCAGAACCTTTATAGCGTGCCAGAATAACATCCTTGGAAGGCGACTCAGGCTGAATGACGACGTATATCTGCTGGTTTTCCGCGTCATAGGTTTGAAAGAGAGGCTTGCCTTTTGGTGGTGGGCAGTTTGACAGATCAAGTGAATCGGTTGTGGGGAATGTACTGTCAGACGGGGATGTATACGACGATGAATATTTAGTTCGTGGTGTGTTTGTTGGAGATGATATTTCAAAGGCTGATGAAGTGTTTGATGGTGACTCCAAATTTTCTAAGGCTCTGATGGCAGCAGCCGTGGTCAATTCGCTGGTTGAAGGCTGTGCTGATGACGCTGGGACAGCGGATGAAGTTTCTGGCGG
>NZ_JAHHPN010000431.1:0-4492 GCF_024606325.1 Endozoicomonas sp. ONNA1 | reverse complement strand
CTCAATTTCTTGCAATCCTCGCTACGGACGCTTAAGTCCGACAGGCTGCTAGGAATTACGGCGCAAAAGTGGCTCGACTACCTTGTCAATTGCCTCCCTGGCCCGGAAGATTCTTGATCTAACCGTGCCAACGGGGCAATCCATTACATTGGCAATTTCGTCATAGCTGAGCCCATCAAACTCCCTCAGCACTACAGCAGTTCGTAACTCGTCTGGCAGACGTCGGATCACATCATGGATCACCTGCTCAATCTCATCCCGATAAAGATTCCGCTCGGGGGTTTCAACCACTCGAATAGCCGTTACGGTATCCAATAGATCTGCATCATGAACATCCACCTCAGACTCTGGAATCTTGCGCCCCTTGGAAACCAGATAATTCTTGGCAGTATTGACGGCAATCCGATAGAGCCAGGTGTAAAAAGAACTGTCGCCACGGAACTTGTCTATCGCCCGATAGGCCTTAATAAAGGCCTCCTGAGCTACATCCTGCACTTCCTGATAGTCAGTAATGTAACTGCCTACCAGACCCAGTACCCGATGCTGATACTTGAGCACTAGCATATCGAAAGCCGTCTTATCGCCTTTCTGCACGCGCTCAACGAGCTGCTTATCCGCCTGTGGTTGTTCTACCATAGAGGGAGTCCCCCACTACTGCAGAAAACACAAGGGCGAATGGCGAAGGAATAAACAGATGCAACTGCCAACTGATCGAACGCAAATCGGCGCCCCAGCTGACAAGACTCCCCCCCCTTCCACAAACACACGATCGTGCAGTGAACTCTGTTTTCTTCTATATAGACCATGTTTCGGCCAGAAAGTTCCCGAACTCATTCAAAAAAATTTCACAGTATCGGCTGAAAACTGACTCGGATCATCACAGCGTACTATAGTGCTCACTATAATTTCTATATACTAGATACCGATTTTTCAGTCTTTTATAACGCCGTACGTTGAGTCTGCTCATACAGCCAAAAGCCAAGACAGCATTACGAAACTTTGTTAGCGTAATGTTTTTCACTGTAAAGGTGAGTGATTTTCTTCGTACATTCCATCGGCAACCTCTGGCGCAGCTTTAGATGGAAGTGAGTTTAACCATCATGGTTGTGAGTTCCAGTTTCACCTGCAAAACGACCATATTCACTCCATACCCGGCTAAAGGAGACTGACCCGAGATAGTGCACGTGCTGAGGATGGCAGAAAATTTTAGGCCCATTCGCTGCCACCGCTTAAAAGTAGTCTGTTTACGGTCAGCCTCTCGGGCACAGGAAACTGCGCAGTCCAGCCTGAACACCTGATGTCCAGTGGATAATATCCCTGCCCGTGTTCATAATATTTTTCAGACCGGAGCCTGTCGGTGACGAGCTCCTGAAACAGACCCCGCAGTCTGTTATTAGAGGGATCAGGGAATATACATGCATCCGATACTTGACTATGACGTAGTAATCATTGGCAGTGGCGCAGCGGGACTGACACTGGCACTCCACCTGGATAGCCACCTGCGCGTCGCCATTTTGAGTAAGGGCGAGTTAATGGCCGGCTCTTCAGCCGGGGCCCAGGGTGGAGTCGCAGCCGTTCTGGACACACAGCAGGACAGCCTGGATAAACATATAGAAGATACACTCATAGCAGGTGCGGGACTCTGCAGGGAGTCTACTGTCAGACACGTTGTAGAACAGGGTAATGCCAGCATCCAGTGGCTGATTGACCAGGGCGTCCCCTTTACCCGTGAACAGGAGGATGAAAAGAATTTTGACTTTCACCTGACCCGGGAAGGCGGTCACAGCACCAGAAGAATTATTCATGCCGCTGATGCAACCGGCAGAGCCATTTCAGAAACCCTGATCGACAAAGCCAGGAAACAACCCAACATTGACCTCTATGAACATCATCTGGCCATCGACGTCGTTTCTACCAGTAAACTTGGTCTGGATGAACAAAAGTGCGTCGGGGTTTATGTACTGGATATCCATTCAGACCAGGTAAAACTGTTCCGCGGACGTGCACAGGCTATTGCCAGTGGTGGTGCCAGCAAAGCCTATCTTTTTACCACTAATAGCGATGGTGCCAGCGGAGACGGTATAGCCATGGCCTGGCGTGCCGGCTGCCGGGTTGCCAACCTGGAGTTTAACCAGTTTCATCCTACCTGCCTGTTCCACCCCAAGGCCAAGTCCTTCCTGATATCTGAAGCTGTCCGCGGAGAAGGTGGTTTGCTAGTGCGACCTGATGGAACTCGCTTCATGGATGACTACGACCAACGAGGTGAACTGGCCCCCAGGGATATTGTCGCCAGAGCCATTGATCATGAAATGAAGAAGCTGGGTGCAGACTGCCTGTTTCTGGATATCAGTCACCAGCCACGGGACTTCATTAAATCTCATTTCCCGAATATTTATGAGCGGTGCCTGAAATACGGGATTGATATGACCCGCGAACCACTTCCTATCGTTCCGGCAGCTCACTACACCTGCGGCGGCATTCTTGTGGATCTTAACGGCCAAACTGATCTCCCGGGACTTTACGCCATCGGTGAATGTTCATTTACCGGACTGCATGGAGCCAACCGTCTGGCCAGCAACTCACTATTGGAATGCTTTGTCAGCGCCAGAAGTTGCGCCGAAGATATTAACCGTACCATCGCCGATCAACCTCCCTGCCCTGAAATTCCAGCATGGGACGACAGTCTGGTGACCGACTCTGATGAAAATGTTGTGATCTCACACAACTGGGATGAGCTCAGACGCTTCATGTGGGACTACGTAGGCATTGTCAGGACGACTAAGCGGCTTCTGAGAGCCAGGAACCGATCCAGATTATTGCAACATGAGATTCATGATTTTTACAGCAACTTCAAGATCAGCAATGACTTGATTGAATTGAGGAATCTGTCCCAGGTTGCAGAGCTGATTATTGAATGTGCTCTCTCCCGGCAGGAGTCCCGGGGACTGCATTTCAATCTGGACTTCCCATTCACACTGGAATCCAGCAAAGAAACCACCCTGATACCAGAAAACTTTGTACCGGAAAACGCAATCACTTTTTAATGTCCCCGAATCGCTGGAATCCACAGCCCGGGCATTGTGTCTAAGCGGTGGGTTCCAGCTCATCAGAGAATGTTGGATGACTCCTTCGCTGTTCAGGTGATATCAGCATAGCCCCCAAACAACCTGCCAACCCACTGATCATCAGGTAAAATGCAGGAGCTGCCTGCAAGTGAGTCACTCGAATCAAACCCATTGAGATAACTGGGCCAAAGCCGGCAAAAATCATAGCGGCGATATTGTATACGCAAGCCATTCCGGTAAAACGGATGCCTGTTGGAAAGGCCGAGACCAGCAGCAAAAGTGAAATGCCATCGATACTCCCCCAAAGGATGGCCCCGATTAAAGCAGTCACCAACAGATTCGCATCGCCAGAAGCATACCAATCGAAAAGTGGCCAGGCCATCACAACGATCAGAAGAGAAGCGCTGAGCATCAGATAGCGCCTGTCGACCCGATCAGCCAGCCAGCCCATCAGCAGGCATAAAGGCACTCCGGCGAACATGCTGAGGCCATTGGCAAGAGCCACCTCTCTGGCTGGATAGTCGAGCAATCGAGTCAGATAGCCAGGGATAAACAAGACCAGCACTGTCACAGCAACCAGCACCGGCATGACCAGCAGTAGCCCGGTAAAAATTTGTGACTTGTAGTGTTTCAACAGCGTGAGCACTGGTACTTTTTCCACTTCACCCTGTGTCAACAGAAGTCTGAAAGCTTCTGGCTCCACAAAACGTCTTCTGACGACATAACTGACAGCTCCAAGAGATCCACCCAGTATGAAGGGCACTCGCCATCCCCAATCAATCATGTGTTCCATCGTCAATAGATGAACCAGTAGCCCATGCAGGCTGACACCCAGCAGAGTTCCAGCCAGAGTCGCCGCACCCAGAATGCTGACAGCAAAGCCTTGTGTTCGGGCAGGGACGGTTTCATAGAGATAAGTGAAAGCACCAGAAAGCTCACCTGCAAAAGAGAATCCTTGCAAAAACCTCAAAAGAGCAAGAAGAACAGGGGCCAGCAGACCCCACTGGGCATAACCGGGTAACAGACCAATCAACAATGTTGAGATCGCCATTAGCAGAATGGTGACCGTAAAACTCGCCTTACGGCTGTAGCGATCTCCCCAGTGACTGAAGGCAATAGCCCCAAGCGGTCTGGAAATATATCCAAACGCAAAAGTAATAAAGGTATTAATCAGCGAACCGGTAGTATCTGAGGCAGGAAAAAAAACCTGCGAGATGTAGGCTGCCATGTGCGCATAAACGGTAAAGTCATAGGCCTCAAGGAGTCCGCCCAAGGATGTAATCGCTACCACCTTTTTCTGGGGCAAAGCCATAACTGCCTCTCTGAAAAATCAATCAACAATATTCATAAATCAACAATGAACGACTGAAACAATTTCTAGCAGCCTGTCGGACTTAAGCGTCCGTAGCGAGGATTGCAAGAAATTG
>NZ_JAHHPN010000430.1:0-1155 GCF_024606325.1 Endozoicomonas sp. ONNA1 | reverse complement strand
ACCCTGAACAGAGCAGATTTTATCGGCCAGATTGACCGACGCGCTCTCAACGCCCGGAACCTCCAGAAGAGCCGACTCAATTTTGCTGACGCAGGAGGCACAGTGAATCGTTGGTATAGAGAATTGTCGTTCAGAGTCGCCAGGCATCACTTCGGCTTCAAATCCAGCGTTTTTCAAGGCTGAAATCAGGGAGGAAGGTTCGGCACTGCCTTCGACCATGGCCGTTTTGTCTACAAAGTTAACACTGGCTGTATTCACACCAGCCACACCTTTCAGAGACTTTTCAATTTTGCCGACACAACCGGCACAGTTGACGCCGGACAGGGCCAGCTGAATCTGTAGAGATTTCATGATGTTACTCCACGAGATTGATTTTGAGGGAAACTGTACACAGCATAACCCTTACCCTGACTGGAAGGTAAAGGAGTGGTAGAGAAGATATGCCATAATTCGCAACTAGCTTCAGTTAAATATTATGTACATTGGTACCATAACTGTTTCTGCGCTATTTTTTCAGGCGTGATATTCTGATTCTTAACTTCCTGCCAAGTTCTAAACACTAACGCCTTCAAGCCAGGGATTTTGCCTTAATGACCAGCTCCATTACTGCTATCGAAGATATCATCAGTCTGAAAGAAAGCTTGGAAGTTGAGTTCAAATTAGCTGCTGGGAAAGAGGGTCGGGGAGAAGTGCCAAAAGATATCTGGAAAACCTACAGTGCCATGGCTAATACTTAGGGAGGTGATATTTTTCTGGGCACCAGAGAAAAGCCTGCCGGAGTATTCTCAGTTATCGGTATTGCCAAGCCAGACAAGATAATGAGTGACTTATAGAATACGCTCAACTCGGCCAAAGTCAGTGATAATCTGCTGAGTAATCAGGATATCTCTGTCATTGAGTTGAATGGCAAATCAGTCATACGCATTCATGTCCCCAAGTTTGGCCCCGAGCTCCGATGGTTTGGCCCCAAGCTCCGATGGTTTGACCCCAAGCTCCAATGGTTTGAGCTTGTCATATCGTCATCAGGATGGGAAACAGGTCATTTCAGACTTAACGGCGATTGTCCCCGATTTTCATCAAAAACTTTTGCAACTAACTGAAATTTCTAGCAGCCTGTCGGACTTAAGCGTCCGTAGCGAGGATTGCAAGAAATTG
>NZ_JAHHPN010000429.1:0-1023 GCF_024606325.1 Endozoicomonas sp. ONNA1 | reverse complement strand
GCTCGACAGAGCTCTGGCGAGCATCATGCTTTTGAAAGCATCCTGAATACTGGCAGGTTGATTCAGCAAGTCTTCGATGAGAGCAAAAACCCTGTGCGTAGGCAATTTGCCGTTTTTGGCAAGGGCGTTTTCCAGAATCTCCCTGCCATAGATTTCCCAGCTCTCGTTCTTGCCAAGGTCCGGAAAGAGAGCATCGCTGTTGGCAAACGTTGCCATTTTGGCTACTCGCTTGAAAGGTTTGCTGTTTTTTTTAAGGCCACAGGACAGCAGTTGATCTTCGATGTCGTGGCGGTTGTCACGCCAAAGGTTTCTGATGGTCAGAGCGGGTTCAACGTACTGACGGTTGAAGCGTTCAAGGGTGTCAGGCATTCCTCCGGTTTCAACCTGTAGCCCCGGTTTGCCCAGTAGCCCTCGCAGGCTTTTCAGCAGGTCGCCGGGGGTTTTCCAGACAGATCGGGCCAGTCGTACCAAGGGTTTATTTAATGGGTAAAGTTCGGTACGCCAGAAGTCTGCGGCTGACTGCTCCAGCAAGTGAGATTCGTCGGTAATCAGTTCATTGGAAAATAGCGTGCCACTTTCGAAGGCATGCTGTCTCAGCATTCTCTGACAGAAGCCGTGTATGGTGAATACGGCTGCCTCATCCATCTGACGTTCTGCGGCCAGCAGCAGTCGAGCTCTTTCTGTATGATGATCAAGGTCGTTCATCAGTGTTGCTATGAAGTCATCATCCGTCAGACTCTTTTCAAACGCCTCTCTGGCCTGATGTAGTCGGGCGCGAATACGATCTCTCAGTTCCCCAGTGGCTGCCTCGGTGAAGGTGACTACCAAAATCTGGTCAACTGTCAGAGGTTTGCAGTGGGCTGACTTTTTCTGATCGTGCTCGGGCCCGTGCCCAAGGACCAGCCTTAGAAAAAGGTTGGCAATCGTATAGGTTTTGCCTGTTCCGGCGCTGGCTTCGATCAAACGGTTTCCGTGCAGGGGGAAGGTTCGTGCTTCCAGCTGCATTGGTTGGTTGGCTATTTT
>NZ_JAHHPN010000428.1:0-3162 GCF_024606325.1 Endozoicomonas sp. ONNA1 | reverse complement strand
GAGTTCTGCCGCTGGAAATGAAGCTTTTTTGAGCTTAATGTCTACCCTAAGAGCAACTGTTAATCGTCGTGTAACCTATGGGGGGTTATTCACTCAGACTTCAGTACCAGTCATTGGAAAGCAGATATTTTTAAAGCAGACTATGATTGACTAGCAACAGTGATGAGTAAAGGTAATCAGACATCGGCATTCAATCCAGACACTTTTGAGATATCATAAGGGTTGTCAATTATGATTATGACTGCGTTATCTAAATCAAATAAAAGCTTCATTCATCTTATCATTTTATCCTTAACAATGATGTCAGGGTGTGCTTTTGCACTGAACGAAAGACAAAAAAGCATACTAAAACAACTCACTCTTCAAGAGTATGAAGAACTTGACCGAGAACTTAAAGAAAAAGATTTATACAGAAAAGCTAAAGCTTACATTAATTCAGTTATGATAAACATTAATAGAAGAAAAAGAATCAAATTTTTCAAAAACAAAAGTAAGGAAATAGCTGAAAAAATCATTACTAAGCCCAGTGATAATACTACCGAGCCTGCTATACCTTACACTGTATCAAGAACGTTTAATCTTGTTCAGGCAATGATTCATTATGGTAAATTAGAACCTAACGATCTCGAGGATACAGCTCATAAAATGTTCTCTAAAAACAATAGAGCAGTCACCGTCGTTACGAACTATGCAAATAGGTTATTATTAGAAAATTCTGTTCAGGTAGCCACTGACGATACAGATCATGTGAAACTTTTTTATGAAGATCGGTATACTCAAGAAACAGGAACACGTATTATTAAGGCACCAAGAAACGAAGACTTTAATTTTGAATTAAGAAATAGATATAACAGACTTTTTTTTCCACATCGGGAAGTGCACCTGATACGCAATGGAAATGTTTTTTTAACCGATGTAAATATAATTCGGAAAGAAAATTTAAATAATGGTGATAAAATAATTTATCCCAATAAATTAACATATGCTCCAGCATCACCCACGAGAAACTCAGCATCTAAAGCCAGAGAGATTTATATGGCAGTTGGGAAACTTCAAGCTTTTCTTGATAAGAAATATCCAGATAAATTTAAATTGACCATCAATGACAATAATATGTTTTTAGTATCTCTCGATTTTGTAGCACCCTACGGCTGGTGGAAAGATGCATTTTTTAGAATAGAGTTTAATTTTGACAATATTGGCAACGAAGGACCTGAAATTGATATTAAAAATTCACCAAAGGTAGCCAACCTTTGTTATTCAGGTGCGCTTTGCCTGATTCAGAGTTATAAACATTCTAAAAGATTCATTTACAGATTTAACAAAGTATTTTCGTATAAGCAAAGTTCCATGCACTACGGATCTCAAAATTTTTCTGTAGAAGAGCAGATTTTGAATATTATCAATTATATGGCCGCTGACTTTGATATAAGATCAAGAGGCATTATTTTATTTAACTTCGACTCCACCCCACAGGAAGTGATTACAAAAGAAATAATCAGAGTAAATACTCAGGCACAAAAAGTTAACACCTCCCTTTATGTAGAATCTGATCATGACAAAATAAAAGAAAGTGTGCATAAAAGAATAAAAGATGGAGAAGACCCAGATTTTGATTATTTGGTAATTGATGATGAGTTTTATGAAGAATTCGGGAATGCAGGAAATTCAAAATCAATAAGTACTGATATTTTTATTCCTGTCGAAATGTATCGCGAAACTGAAATTGTAAAATTTGACCTTACATCGATTAAAGCTTTTTCTGATTTAATATATGAGGCCAGGAGGAAGTCAGGATTTAGAATACCAAATAATATCGAACCCGTTGTTTATTATAACAATGAAAAGATAGATAAACATAATTTTCAACAGGCTTTGAAAGACATAAGAAAAGAAAATATAAAAGAGAAGAGAAAAGAAAAGAACAAAATGAATAAAAATCATAACATTCTGACGATGATTATTAAAGTACCTGGTTATGAAAGGCGAGCTTTTAAAGATGCAGCAGCTAATTCAGTTACCTATTATGTTCCAGATAATTCACGTCGTATGTTATATAACGAAACAGTTAACGAAAGCGAGGTAGCCAAACCAATAAAATGGGAAATACATTTAGTTGAAGAAATTAAAATAGCAAAAGCTAATAATATGCTTTACCAATACAAGCTTATTTTGCCGTTTGAAACACAAAAAACAACAGAACGCTATAGAGGGGGGGCTCAGTATGGTAGTTACGCCAATATCTGGATACCCTCTGTTAGAGACAACATGTCAGACGTGGAAAAAAAATTCGCTTTGATGTCAATGTATGACTTATCAAAAAGTAAATTAAGAGTTTCTTACCATCTAAAAAAAGCCGCCGCCACAAACCTGGGCAACAACATTATTACCAAAGCATTATTAACGCGGCAGTACGACAAATGGCTGCCAACTCAGGATTATTTGGATTTTTTACTACAAAGAGTTGAAATATCACTCCTTATAAATCGTGAAGATTATTCAATTGCCAAAGAAAATAATGTTATTTTTGAAAATATCATTGATGGAAATATTGACGAGAATATTATAACGGATTTGACATTTTTTATTGGACACTTGGCTCCAAGTCTGAGATATGTGTCCAGTATGAACGCCCCGGACAAGGCAGGAATTATTTATCGTATTGTTATAAATTATCTCATAGAAATATGTGTCAGGACTCTTCTAGATAATGAATTTGATGCCAGTACTGGAATAGTCGAAAAACTTATAGATAAACCGGGGCAATTTACTCTTGAGGATATCTATGCTGCAAACATAAAAGATATTTCTGTAGCTTTTAATCTATTACAAGTTACTGATTTCCTTTTTACAAAAATTATTTTCAATATTCTTAATACGAAGGATTTAGATCTTACTGTTTATGATCATGAATTAGAAAGCCTCCAGATTAATATCGATAGTATGCGTAAAATTGTTGATAATAAGAAAAATCTATTTCCACTGTTTTTGAATCATTTATTTCCTGTCGCCAGACTATACTCTGACGATCTGGATTTCGGAAGTAATGAATTTTCAAATAAGTTTATGTTAAATGTTTTAAAAAAATATGAAAGTCGAACAAAAAATAAAGATGTAAAAGCTTCACTGCACACTTTTCTAAAAATCACAGAACAAAATTAT
>NZ_JAHHPN010000427.1:0-2786 GCF_024606325.1 Endozoicomonas sp. ONNA1 | reverse complement strand
GGTTGAAAGAGGTGTCCATCAGAGGTGCCAGACCAATATCCATGGTTCTGGATGCGGTCATGGTGAGATAGTCTGGCCAAGGTATTGGGTGGAGAACCAATCTTCCTGATGGGAGCTGCTACCGTGATAAAAACAGCGAACCAGAGGCAGGGTTTCTTTTGCTATCTGGGAAGGAGGGAGAACAGCTTCTTTTTGTACCAGGAAGAAAGTCGTTTGCGATAGGGCTTTGGCAGTGTTCGATCAAGATGTGCACCCGGTATATCGTAATGACTCGTTCCATACTCCAGCGTGGGAATGCAAACCCACACCTGAAAACGGGCTCTACAGCTTGAGATGTCGTTTAAATTCAGCATGTGAGCAACTGTTTTGCCACACATGGGAACGAGCCAAAGAACCTTAAAAATTGAACAGAGTTAAATGATGTCAACAATCAAGACCTGACCCCGGTTTTCCACGAATATCTGGCTAATTCACTAGATACCTTAGGGAGTGCGTCTTTAGGTGGCTCACAGTATATCTTAGGTCTCGGCGCTCAGGCATTTGTTGCAGCAATGGATAAACCTTTATCAGCAGGTGCTCAAGATCTCATTGGTAACACAATGACAGTTGATGATGTAAAAGGGCTGAATGATGACATGGGCTCATATCTATTCATGAAGGGTGGTAATGCTTCCGATATGTTCCACGGTGATGCAGGTTTTATGCACCATGACGCTCCTGATATGGCAGAAGGAGGGGGCAACAGAGCTCTAGGTTACTTCGCATACTCTCAGGTTATTGAACCAGCAATGAAAGCAGGAAAAGAAGAGTACTCAAAAATAATGGACGCCAGAGCTGATATGATTGTGAATAAAGCAACTGAAGGATGGGGAGATCATGGAGCCGAAGAAAGAGCTCTATTCTCAGCCCTGTACAGAGGCGATATAGAAGGCACTAGAATAGCTTTGGAGGCAATTGAAGATAAATACTCAGAAAATGGGGTTCTTTCTGATTATAGAAGATCGGTGATTGATGGCATGGTTCAAGAGATGACTAACGCAACAGAATCTGGAGAACATGCACAGATAAGTATGCCTATTACCAACAGTTTGGTTATGTCTGATAGACCTATAGAGATAGAACCTTCCACACTTAAAAAATAATCCTTTTCGTCTTTTTAAAATCTAGGTTGTTATACTACAACCTAGATAGCATCTCTATAAAGAGGATCAATAGTTCCGTCATCAAGTCCAGAGATGTTTTTCAATTTATCATCTGAATCTTCTCTACAACAATACATTTTTCTTTCTGATTTCACTGTTAACCAGTAATAGATAGCAAAAGGGAGCATCCCTACTAAACTAAAGGCAAACAAGAGACTCCCTACTCCACCTAAATCAAGAAGTATTGCCAAAACCCAGCAAATCATTAGTGCTGGTTTAGAAAAGAAAAAACACAAAAGCGCATACCAAATTCTTATAGCCCCAAAGAATACAGCTCCAAAAATAAGCAGGCCTATCCCACCTACTGGGGTAAAAACCATAGATAAAATGCAAATAACTATGAAAAATAACCAAAGCGCAGCCTTGCCTTTCATTTCATTTAACCTCCTTTGTATCTACTAACAGGATCACACGCCAATCCATTTTTGCAATGATCTCATTCATTTTCTTAATGCATACTCATCACGCACCAATACAAACCGAACGCACCAAATCGAAACATAATCGCACCAATACGAAACATTATCAGAATAAACAATTCTTCTAAGAATTGTAACGGCATAACATTTCTCCATCAATGTTTCATGAAACAAGCTCTAATGTTACAGATTAATTAAAATTCAGCTTTAATTTCGGAAATTACTTATAAAGCTATTGCGCACAACGTAAACTTCTTGTAAGAATAAGCGCAGGGATTAAACATGACAAGAAATGTCAAGAAGATGGAAGTTAAAAATGACAAATCTGAACATTTTTCATCTGAACCAAGAATAACAATAGAAAGCATTCCTTCGAGTCCAAACGATCGAAGAGAATGGATAAAGTATCAGCTGAAAATACGCGGTTTGTCGTTAGCCAAACTTGCATCAAAAAGTGGCATAAGTCGGCAATGTTACTCTCAAGCTATGTATCGATCATATCCCGCTTGTGAATACAACATAGCCCTGCACCTTGGAGTCAAGCCTGCTGATCTGTGGCCTGAAAGGTACAGCAATGGACTGCCAAAAAAAGGATAAATACCATTTAATGGAAGGTACTAAATGACACGCTATATACTTCGTTTACTATTGCATTGTTGCCTCTTCTTCACGCCATTCATCCATGCATCGGACTTGGCACTGGAAGGGACACAATGGGAAACCGTAGCAAATCGACACGGTATTGATCCCTACCTGCTCTATTCTGTAGCGCTTGCTGAGAGTGCCTCCGGCAGAGGCGACAAAGGCAGTAAACAAATAAGCCCCTGGCCATGGACCCTGAGAACCTTATCCGATGCATATTATGGATTAAACAAGTCGGATGCCGAGAAAAAGTTACAGGAGATGCAGAAAACAGATAACGATTCCATTGATGTGGGTTTGATGCAGGTAAATTACCGTTATCACAAAGACAAAGTTTCCAACATCACTGACCTTCTTGATCCAGCTACCAATCTTGATGTCGGTGCCCAGATCCTTTCAACAGCTATAAAATCTTCTCCAAATGATTTGGAGCTCGGCGTTGGTCGCTATCATCATTGGAAAGATGAAACCCCGCTGTGTCAGGATAGATGTCGCCTCTTTTGATTCATGACTCTCAATAATT
>NZ_JAHHPN010000426.1:0-1266 GCF_024606325.1 Endozoicomonas sp. ONNA1 | reverse complement strand
ACATTAAATCTGTGTTGTTGAAAAAAACCAGAGCAGGAAAATCAACATTGTTTCGGCGCTCTATAAGTGACTTGGTTAACACTTGATCATTTGTAAACTGCCCCACCCAACGGCTGAGTTGTTCATCACTTTTTGCTGTGATGACCGTCTTTAACAGAGACTGGTGTGGAGAAGAAAAGCGGCGATACCACGCCTTTGCCAGAAGGTCTTCTCCTTCAATAACCTCTCGAAAGTAGGTACACACCTGTTTTAAACGGGCAATATCTTTAAGTCTCAAACAGCCAATAATTTTCAATTGTGTCAGGCTAGGCAAATTGAGTAGTGAAAGTTCACCCTTGTCAGATACAGTAATTTTTCTACCTGCACTGACACCTATACCCGTTGACGCTTGCTTCGATATAGATTGATCAGGCGTTGTTGAGTGTGTACTGCCAGAGTTTGGATTTATTCGATCCATGCTTGGTTACTCGTATTAATCCTCAATTAGAAAGGACATTCAGAATTGATACTGCAAATTTGACTCGGTTTTAAAATAAAAGTTCAAAATATGTTGTTAAGTGCAACGGACAAAGCTTCTGTCTTTCAGCACACTCAGAATGGCTTTGGCTTCACTCAGCCAAAGCTCACTGGATCGGTGAGGGTGAGAGCTTTCATTTTTCACGTCAAAAATTAAGAAAAATTGAAGCTAATTTCTCTGGTAGATATACCTTTTCAAACGCTGGATTTCTGCATCTTTGATAGATGAATCAGCCATTTTTTGGCCTTAAAGAGCTTTTCTGAAAAAAAACCAACGGGAGGCTTGATTGTAATTGTTTTAACGCGAAACAATGCAGGAAACACGAGCACCTCGGGAAGCAACAGGAAAGGGCCTGGGATATTCGATTTGTTCAGAAGTACTGCAAGATAGAAAGGGTATCAGAAAACAGCACACACTCTGGTATTTGGAAGGTCTGTATTGAGAACACTTTGAAAGAGTAGACAGCAGGGAAGCTGTGCTTCCCCTTTATCCTAAATGCGTTTCTGACATTCTTGCCTGCAAAACGTCACAGTCACGGGTTATCAGATTGTGGTGGTTCTGGTGGCCGCTCAGGCTGAGACCTTAGTTTCTGTCGCTGTTCCCGTAGCGTTTCCGGAGTCAGGGGGTTGCCACCGTTTCCATTATCTCCAGGCCTGGTTACATTTTCAGGATTGGCTGGGCCCATTTGGATTGGCTCCTGGCCCATCGGGATTCACTCCTGGCCCATCGGGATTCACTCCTGGCCCATC
>NZ_JAHHPN010000425.1:0-1463 GCF_024606325.1 Endozoicomonas sp. ONNA1 | reverse complement strand
ATGTGCACTACGTGCATTAGTTAAAGCTACACCAGAAGGGCCCAGTGCACGTTGTGCACTTAGTGTATGTTGAGCTCCACTTTTATAGTTGATGACAACATTTCTTCCTCGACTGGTCTTTCCCGTAAAAGAAATCTCAATCCCTTTAAGTTTCAGTGCTTCTTGCTCTCTCCGTAGAACATTCCCCAGCCCCCTGGGAGTTTTAGGCCAATTGCAATAGTCAGTACGGTAACTTGCCAGCTGCTTTAACAGGTTGCTCACAACTCCGTTGAAGACTTGCCCTGTGCCTCGAGCCTGACACATTTCCAATAAAGCATTCGCGACAGGGCTTCCTTCAAGACTGGTTGAAATCAACTGACTTCGGTTTGCTTCATAGATGTGGACAAATTCTCCCTCTTGTCCCAATGAAGAACAAACAGCTTCTCCAAGTAGGGCAAAATCGGCCATGCGGGGCAAGCTCTTAAGCTTGATCAAGGGCAGCTGCATCATTGCGCCAGACAGCAACTGGAGCAGAGCTCCAAAAAGTTTTCCCCGTGCTCTTTGAAATGCTTGCTCAAGCTCTGTCTTTGTTTGTCTGTTACCTGGTGTCATTGTGGGCAGCTCTATACTGATACAGCGGTCAATTAAGTCCAGACGGGTTGCAACAGGTGTAATCCCATTAATAACTTGTGGTCGACAAGCACTCAAAACGGTTTCACTGGCATCTGAGTAAGCTGTTCTCTTCACATACGCTGAACCGGTACAAATCTGACAAAGTAAATCCTGCTTGGCTTCAGAAAGATGACTGACATTTTCATACGGAATAATCCAATTAGACTGCGCACTGATAAACAGATCTTCATCCTTGCTCGGGAAGTGACGCAACGACGCAGTACTTGGATCAACCAGACTTCTCAGAACCTCTGTTGTATGACTTTTCCCAGATCCATGAGCCCCCAGAAGTTCTAACACTGGCTTTTGAGTATTTTGTCGGAGGCACTCAAGCAGCCAAACCAGAACAAGAAGCCGATCATCTTCAGCCACATTAACGAATTGCCATAACTCATTAATCTCCCCACCCTGCTCAGGCAGTGGTAATGCCTGCATAGTGCCAGAGCGGACAAATTTTACCGGGCTACTATCTAGCACCTGCCACCCTGTCGCAGAAACCTCAACCACCTGCCAGTCGTCATTCACCAAATCTATATAATATTTGTCATTTACAGCCGCCACTCGCGTAAAGACTTCATGCAGACCTCCTTCGTAGGTAGCAAACGCATGGAGACTATGACAAACCTCTTTAACCTGATCCTGCCTGACTGGCTTCTTGTAGTTCAGAAAAAACCAATAACCAATAACTTGGTAAAAGTGTTTGCTATCAATCGCCCAGGTTTCCTGAATGCCGTTACTGCTACAGAACGTGGCATACGCCTTTCCTTCAGGATCAACAAACAGGGAGCACTTTGCTCTAACCAGTTCCAGCA
>NZ_JAHHPN010000424.1:0-82185 GCF_024606325.1 Endozoicomonas sp. ONNA1 | reverse complement strand
TTGTTCAAACTGGAAACTGTTTTTGCTCACACTGAACCCGTAATCGTTGTCTTGATCGGGCAATATAATGGAAAACTGAAGCTCATAACAGGTATTAGACTGACAAGGGGAACTATTGCTCCGGAGATGGTCAGCGGTGCCTGAACAGGATTTGCGAAGAATAGAAAGGTCAGGAGCCTGATAAAGAAGTCATTCTCAGGCTCCTGCTTGACTCAGGGAGTCTTTTTTTTCCAGAACGTGGCCTGAGCAACCGTATGCTGGTGCTTTCTGGCGGTTTCCCGGATGACAAAAGGAATATCTCTGGGTGGTTTGATTTCCTCAAAGTGTTGGCTTAGAACTCTTCTCAGCCCGTCATAGGTTGTGAGGGCTTCACCATTCTCGCGTATTCCACCCAGCCATTTCTCTTTTGACGTGTATTCTTCCAGCCAGGTGTAAGGCGAGGTCAGCACCAGCAGTCCCTCCGGGCGGATTCTCTCATGTACAGAAGACAGGAATTTATGGGGATCATTCAGTCGGTCAATCAGATTCCCGGCAAAGATCAGGTCATAGTTGTTGTACTTGGGTTTGAGGTTACAGGCATCGCCCTGGGTAAACAGCACGCGACTGACATCAATGTCATCGGCAAAATCTGTCAGTTTGGCTTCACGGTATTCACCCAGTTCGCCCTCGGAAGGTACAAAGTATCGAATTTTTCCGTTCTGCTGAAGCTTTGCGGCCGCAGAGATAAAACGAGCTGAGAAGTCGATACCGTCTACATGATTGAACCAGCGGGCCAGCTCAAAACTGCTTCGCCCTACCGAGCAGCCAAGGTCCAGTGCCCGGGTGCAATTATGGTCTTTTAGCAATTCATGGCAGACCCTGGCACAGGCCCTGGGGAAGTTTTCAACGCCAAAGTAGCTGTCGCCATAATGGAATTCCAGGTACTGAGCCACCAGTGCATCGGTTTCATAGGGGTTCTGGCTGGTATTATGTTCAGCGGTGGATTCAACATAGCGAAAACCGGCGTGCTGGAAAAAATGCCGTCTGAAGGCATACCGCGAATCCCGAATTGCATAGTTGCCTGTCGAGATCCAGCAGCCACCCTTAATCAGGTTATGCCTGCCATCAAATGTGGGGGTTGAAAAGTCATCATAGTAGGGATGAACCCTGAAGCCTTCAAAGGCATCAATGGGTGTCGTTGTCCATTGCCAGACATTGCCAATGACATCATAAAAATCCCCAGTCCTGAACTGGTTAACCGGGCAGGAGGAGGCCCAGTATTCAAGGTTGATGTTGCCCGGAGCCTGTTCCCAATAGGGTTGGTCTGTTTCAATGGTGTCTCTCAAACAATACCATTCAGCTTCAGATGGCAGTTGTATTTGCAGGCCTGTCATTTCTGATTTCCATCGGCAGAAAGCCTGAGCTTCGTGACAGTTGACATCCACAGGCCAGTTCCAGGGCATGTCTATTTCTTCCAACATGGCCCGGTATCGGTAATTTTCATCACCGGGAACCCAGAACTCAGGGTGTATGGCTTCGGCAAAGGTAGCCCATGCCCAGCCCTCATCGGTCCAGTATTTTTCGGTGTTGTATCCGTCATCCTGAACAAACTCAAGAAACTCCTGGTTGCTGACCAGGAACTGGCTGGCCTTGAAGGCAGGGATACTTTCTTCATAGTGACCATACTCGTTGTCCCAGCCATAAAGGGCATGATCAAAGGGTTTTCCGAGAATCTGGTGGCCACCCGTATGTTCAATTAACTGATTTTCCGGGGCGGCCCCTGAACTTTTACAGGGTTGCCAGTTCGGGTGGGGCGTGACGTAAGCCAGAGGTAGCTGACGAATCAGAACCGATGAGGTTTCGAGGTGGATGCGCTCATGCTCAATGCCCATCATGATTAGCCAGGCCGGACTTTCCCAGGTGATGGGTACGTCCAGAGGCATGTTTTCAATAAAATCAATGACCCGTGCCCTGACCTTTCGACGGTATTCTTTCATGGCTGGAACCGTAGGCCAGTCGTAGTTATTTTCGTCCAGATCATCCCAGGACATTTCATCAACGCCGATGGCCACCATTGCTTCGATGTCCGTATCTACCCGTTCGTTAATCAGGCGGGCAGCAATCAGCTTATTGATAAAAAATGCTGCCGTATGGCCGTAGTAGAAAATCAGCGGGTGTCTCTGGGAAATGGCTTTGCGGTAAAAAGCTTCATCATTGGTGAGTGTTTCAAAAAGACGGTCGTAAATATCGTAGGTTTCGCAGAAATACTGATTCAGTTCCTGTCGTTTTTCTTCCGGGGTACCTGAGTCGAGAATCAGCGTTCTTGTCGGGATCGGAAGTGGCGGAGTGTTTTCTGTAGGCGTCATCTTCAGCACGAGCTAATCTCCAAAGCATTTGATGAATGCTGTCCGGTTTGATCAGAGTCTATTAAAGTATCCTATATGGTTTAGAGCTTAAAGGCAGAAGTATCAAGATTGACAGATGTGTCAATGTTAGCAGATTAACTCATAAAGGCTTTGCTGTCTGAGCCATCCGTTATCAAAGTGGCGGGCCATCATCAGCAAGTGGGTGTTCTGAAAAGTGTTGAAAGGGCCGTCATTTATTCAATGACAGCCCGACATTTAATTACGCCAGTCAGGATTTCAGATTGGCTACTGCTGCCTTGATCCTGCGGATGCCTTCTTCCAGAGTGGAGCGGCTGCAGCCAAAGTTCATTCTCAGGTAGTCACGGTCTCCAAACTGAGCGCCGGGGGAGAAGCCGACACCGGCCTCTTCAAAGAAACGGTGAGGATCATCCAGTCCTAATTCGCTGACGTTAATCCAGGCCAGGTAGGTAGACTGAAGAGGCAGCATAGTTAGCCCCTCAATACCGTTGATTTCAGACATCAGCAGGTCGTGGTTACCCCGCAGATAGTCCAGCAGACTCTGGCGCCAGGGTTCACCGTGCTCATAGGCGGCCCTGGCCGCCGTGAAACCCATCAGCATGTTATCCGGATCAGGGACAATTCCTTTGCGAACTCTCTGGAACTCCATACGCAGTGTGCCATCCGGTATTATGGCAAAGGCGCAGCCTAAGCCGGCCACATTAAATGTCTTGGAAGGAGACATCAGGGTGATGGAGGTGTCACGGGTGAAGTCACTCAGACTGGCGTAAGGTATGTGCTCGGCGTTGCGATCAAGAATAAGGTCGCAATGCACTTCGTCGGAGCATACGACAATGTTGTACTTTTTGCAGAGTGCCTCGATAGTCTCCAGTTCTTTCCGGCTGAGCACGCGGCCATTGGGGTTCTGTGGGTTACACAGCATCAAGAGTCGGGTGTCTTCGGTGATCTTGCTTTCAAATGCCTCCAGATCAAACTGCCACTGATTATCTCTGATAACCCAGTCCAGTCCGATCATTTCGCGCCCACCCAGCTTGGGAGCCATCAAAAAGGGATAGTAAACCGGTAGAGGCACGGCAACGGTTTCTCCGGGACCGGCAACACTCCTCACTGCAATATTGAGTGCCGTTACCAGCCCGGGCAGCCAGACGATCCAGTCTCTTTCAATCTGCCAGTCGTAGAGGTTATGCATTCGCTCGACAATGCGTTCTTCCAGGCCCTCATCGGCCAGAGTATAGCCAAACACACCATGTTCAACACGTTGTTGCATAGCTTCAATGATTTCGGGGGCGGATTTGAAGTCCATATCCGCCACCCAGAAAGGCAATATATCTCTTTCCTTGTAGCGATCCCACTTCAGGCTTGAGGTATGAGTTCGGTTGATAAAAGTATCGAAATCTATGGACACGAATACTTCCCTTGGTATTGGATTGAATCGGTTGTAACGATACTACCTGCAGCCAGTCTTTTTTGAAATGGGATTTATCGGGACGACTATCTTGAAAAACACCGCCGGGAAGTGCAGCCAATTTTATCCGTTTTGCTGTCTCGCTGGTCGGCTGAGGAGGGCAATCCCTGCCCGGAGGCTGGAAAATCAAGATGTTGTAGACAATGCTCAGAGAACCTTAAGTTTCTGTTTGGAGTGGTACCGGGTTGATTTCCAGAGGCGTTGTCTATTCACTGGTGTCGGGGGCATTGCTGGGAAGTTTGATCATTCTTCCTGAATGGATGTCGGAATATACGGCTATAGAACTGGTAGCAGGACGCTTTGCAGCATTTGGTCTCTGGATCTCTATGATCGTTCTTTTTCGTCGCGAGATGATTCAAAGAGCCCGGCTGGGTGATATCCAGAAGTGGGTTTGGGTGGCCCTGCTGACTAATGTTCTTTATTACCTTTTTCTTATTATCAGTATCCGAAGCCTCGGCGGAGTCTTTGCCTGTATTCTGATGGCCGCTTTACCCATGATTTTTCAGAAATGCTTTTTGACCAGAAAAGCTGGCAGTCAGCTCACTATTCCTTTACTGCTGTTGATTGGAGCGCTGTTTCTGTTGATGTCCCAGAAGTTTGATCAGGTTTCTCCGGACTCACATGAGCAGAGTATGGCCAATGGCTTGTTCTGGTTACTGTTGGCGAGCATCAGCTGGCTCGCAGGTACCCGCATACAACTGTTAATGGCCATTGAACATCCCGATATTGGTCCTTCCGATCGTTATCTGTTAACCGGATTAGGCTCTATGTTGGCACTCCCCATGATTTATCCACTGACCTGGCTGGACCATCCCGAATTTACCCTCTTTTCGAAAGGTGTTGCCAATATTGACTGGGCTTACTTCGGAGGAGGACTGCTGTTGGCAGGCGTATTAGCCACCGGTTTGGCCCGGATATGCAGACGCAAGGCGGTGTTGCATAACAGTGATTCAGGATTTTATCCCTGTACATCGCTGGAAGTTTTATTTGGAGTACTTTTTGTCTTTATGCTGGAGGGGCGCATACCCAACGCTCAGGAGTGGGCCGTCATTGCCATTCTGGTTTGGGGTATGGCCCTCTTTTACCGGAGTCGAACTGCTTCTCAGTTCAATACCAGCTCGGGATAGCTGCTTCTGATCTCTTCCCGGTTGCCCCTGAAAAGAATTCTTCCTTGTTTTTGCTCCAGTTGATATTCGTACATGGGGTCGTAGTAGCCCACCAATAACTCCTCAATCAGTGGCCGGTAACCATCAATGATGCCATGAACTTCATGCTGCAAAAGAGCTGAGGATAGCAGTTCTCCCAGCGCCTTATAGCGGGCTCCACCCAATCTTTTACGAATCCGGTAAAGGCTGTCAGCCAGGCCCTGGCTAAACCGGGCGAAGCCCTCTTTTTTACCATAAACCGTCTCGAATTCGGCCAGATTATCACGGACATACTCCTGGAGAGCTATCTCTACACGATCTTTGATGAACGTTTCCAGCAGAATGATCGGGGATTGCTGCATCTTGTCCCTGAATGCCCGGGACAGACCGCAACGCCCGATCAGCTTGCTTTCGTCTTCCAGAAGTACCGATCGGCCTGGTTTAAAATGGCGGTGCTTGAGCATGGCGATAGAAAGGCGGCTTTCAAAGTCAATTTGGGTGGGCTGGCCACCGTAACGGCGACCGAAGCTCGATCCTCGATGATTGGCCAGACCTTCCAGGTCAATACTGTCTTCAATGTCATGAATCAGACGAGTTTTGCCGGTACCGGTTTTGCCAGCGAGAATCATAAAGGGAATATCATCAACAGACTGTTCCAGTTCATCAATCAGGAATCTTCTCATGGCTTTGTAGCCCCCCTCGACCAGAGGGTAGGGATATCCGGACTCTGCCAGCCAGGATTGGCTGATATGAGAGCGCTGACCGCCGCGAAAACAGAATAGGTAGCCATCTGGGTGTTGTTGAGCAAATTGCTGCCAGAGAGTCACTCTTTGAGTACGAACATTGTCAGTGGCCAGCTCATAACCCAAAGAGAGAGCTGCTTCCTGCCCGTACTGCTTGTATTCAGTACCAATCACTTTGCGTTGGTGATCGTCCAGAATAGGCAGATTGGTCGCCAATGGAAATGAACCCTTGCTGAATTCAACGGGGGCCCGAACATCCATCAGGGGGGCATCATTCAGGAACAGTGAGAGGTAGTCGGTAGTATCCGGGCGTTGTTGGGTCATATAATTCCGTTGCAGCCTGACGGGGGTGGGCTGGCTTATTGTCCAAAAGCGCAATAGTTTGGCTGCAACCTGTCTGTTCAGGCAAGTACGGATTGTCTCTAATGGGTTTAGAAGAGTGAAACCTACACCGGACTTTTTTATCCTTTTCGCTCTAATACACCATCCTGACCTTTGAAAAGACAACCTGAAAGTCCACTGGAGATCATGTATGGGTATCAGAACTGAGATGCATCCAGATCAATTATTATCTGACCCGTGCCTGAGGGTTCAACTCTGTAGATAAAACGGTAGAGGCTTGCCAGCGATACGAATGTAAAAAAGCCCAGACCGGAGGCTACGGTAATAATCGTGGGGTTGGGTTGATATCCAAAGGGAGCAATAACCGACATTGGCAGTTTTTCATGACTAAGTATCTCATAATCACCACCAACAGTTATATTTTTGTCTATATTCCAGAGCGTGCTGGATTCACCGGCAAGTCTTTCAAAGTTATGCCAGGCTCTCGAGAACAGTCCGGCCCCCAGAGTGGCGATTAAAGTCCATGCGAATGCTTTCGCATAGGGGTTGTTGGTCCGCTGATAGCAGAATAAAGGTTGTGCAGCAATGAATGCCAGAGGGATGCCAGAGAAAGCAATGGCTGCGTACTTTTTATCAAGAATCAGCGGTAAAGTAATGAGAGCACCTCTTCCGGTTTCGCGAAAGGTGTTTGAGACAACATTTATCAGTAATCCTGACAAGACGAGTTCTTTTCGACCTGCAACCCCTCCTGCGATCCCGAGAGCCCAGCCACCGAGGCTCAGGCCGGCTTTTAATCTTGTTAAGCCTTCAACAACTGCAATCCATTTCTCGGGGATTTTCTTACCAGATTCCGCGAGCCCGACCCCGGCAGTATAAACACCCGCCATTGTGATTAAACTGGTGGCAGTGGCTGTCGCCATAATCTTTTTGGTGGCTTTTGGATTAAACAGAAGAGCGCCTTTAAGCAGTATGTACATCTCTAAGCCTTCAGAAACCCAGACAGAAAAGCTGGTCAGCCACCGATCGTAATCGGGTTTGTTTTTTTTGACGTCTGTTGTAGGGGGGGATTCACATCCCAGCTTATCTTTAATAGCGTTAAAGTCAGAGCTGTTACTATAGATTACAGTTGAATTGTTCGGGTCGTTGCTCTTTGAGCAGATGAAGGCTTTCAGTATCCCCTGGTCCTCCCCGCAACTGATATCGTCTGAGGATGTCAGAGCCAGTGTGATGCCCATTGACATCCTGTCCGACAGAACGGCATCGGGTTCAGAAGCGGATGCGATTCGATTAACTGCGGAAGAGGATGGGGAGTTGTCAGGATTGATTGACTCTGTCGTATTTATGACAAGATCTGCCAAGGCTGAATGTCCGGGAATATAAGTCATCATCGTCGATATTAAAAACACCAGGTAAGGTTTTAACCGTAGCATTGGATCTGTCTCCGTGAGCTGACAGGCCGATTGATCAGTTAGGCTGGCTGGTTTGAACAGATTTGTCTTGGCTCGGGTAGGTATAGTCAATGTGAGGTGAAATGCAACTTGTTTGTATTTGCAGGGTAGCCATGCAGACGGCAGAGATCGTGCATATACATGGGAACTACAATTCCGTTGTTGGTAAATCAGTCATTGTTGGATCGGTACTTGTGGGTTGTACTCTCTGGATTAGTGATAAAGGCTTGGCGGAGTAAAGAATGCTCTGTACACACTTCTGGAAGGAGACGCGGTGGGCTCTTTCCTGGCACACAAACTGTTTCCAGGAGCTTGTGTATCATTCAAACACATCAGAACTGATGTGGTATCGGGAATGATTAGACGATAATGAGAGTTTTTTTGCCGCATGGCGGCTTGGATCATCAAGTGGTTCCGGGTGACGCCTGGAGCGCACCTGGTTACGACCTCATCTTATGAAACATTCCTTGTATAGATACACTGTTGCAAAGCTGAGAGGTAAAGCACCCGCGACCTCAATCAAGGAGGTTGTCTCAATTCCGGCACGGCAACAACCTAGTAGCCACATATTGTCGAAAATATAGATTGAGCCAATAATTAGTGCCGTAGAGAAGCTATTTAATGGGCGAAATTTTGGCGACAACTTAGGTAGCACAGAGCCGGCCGCAGCTCCGGCTAAAAGTAAAAAACTAATGTCTTCCGAATTAATGTCCAGAATGCATATGTACTCAACAGCATTTTCATCCTCTAGCTTACTTGTATAATGCAGCGAAAAATTATAAGAATAAGCATTTGTAGTCATGAAGCTCATAATAACTGCAAAAAAAACAGTAATTCTGATTAGATCTTTCATATTCCATCCTGCTGCATGAAAGCCGGAGTATAGTTAGTAGAACCTGAAGAATTGCAATTTATTCAGTGAATTGTATTAAACTGGATTCGGAATGATTTTTTATTGACCAGGTTTTAACACTTCTTTTTTGTCCGCTAATGTAAACCTTTGTCGAGTGACCGGCTTCATGAATTTTGTGACCTTTATACCCTTTATCCGCAAAACAGCGGTTAGGTGCCACGAGCCCTGTCAAGGTTATAATTTTTCTGACTTGACACAGGCTTTGAAAAAACCACAATAACCCTAAGTTGGCTTTTCTTTGCTAACTGCATGTATATGTCCCAAGATTTTCTCCTTTCAATCGGTGAGAAAATCCAAGCATCCCCTGGTATGGGTTGCCACTGGTACAGAAGTTCTCAGCCTCTGGTATGGGCTGGCAAGAACGATGAGCAAGCAGCCTTCGGTACAGGTTGCCACTGAAGATGAACATAATGCCAATAGTGGCAAAAGCCCTGGCGGCAAAAAATTAAGGAATATCTCCTCATGCCTGTAATTACGCTTCCCGACGGCAGCAAGCGCGAGTTTGCTGACGCCGTTTCTGTAATGGAAGTAGCCCAGGATATTGGTCCGGGCCTGGCCAAAGCGACTCTGGCGGGTCGTATCAATGGTGAGCTGGTGGACGCCAGCACCAAAATCACGGACGACTCTGAGTTGTCCATTATCACTTCCCGTGACGAAGAAGGTGTTGAGGTGATTCGTCACTCAACGGCTCACCTGTTGGCTATGGCTACCCAAGATCTGTATCCGGGGGCCCAGGTCACCATTGGTCCTGTGATTGATAATGGCTTTTATTATGACTTCTCCTACGAGCGGGCATTTAACCTCGAAGACCTGGAGAAGATTGAAAAGCGAATGGCTGAGCTGGCAAAGCAGGATCTGAACATTGAGCGAGTCGTCATGACTCGTGACGAAGCCATCAATGCTTTCAGGGCCATGGGTGAAGAGTACAAGGTCGAGATCATTAATGACCTGCCGGAAAGTGAAGTGATCTCCGTTTATCGTCAGGGTGAGTGGATGGACCTCTGCCGTGGCCCACACGTTCCTTCAACAGGCAGGCTGAAAGCCTTCAAACTGATGCGTGTGGCCGGTGCCTACTGGCGTGGTGATTCCAGTAACGAAATGCTGACCCGTATCTACGGTACTGCCTGGGAAGACAAGAAAGCCCTGAAAGCTTATCTCCAGCGTCTGGAAGAAGCTGAGAAGCGTGACCACCGAAAATTGGGTAAGAAGCTGGATCTGTTCCATATGCAGGAAGAAGCACCAGGTATGGTGTTCTGGCATCCCAATGGCTGGGCTATTTACCAGGAATTGGAACAGTACATGCGTAAGAAACAGATAATACACGGCTATAAAGAGATCAAAACTCCGCAGCTGGTGGATCGCTCTCTCTGGGAAAAGTCCGGTCACTGGGACAAGTTCCAGGACGACATGTTTACCACTAACTCGGAAGAGCGTGACATTGCTGTTAAGCCCATGAACTGCCCATGCCACGTTCAGGTCTTCAATCAGGGCCTGAAGAGCTACCGTGATCTGCCATTGCGACTGGCGGAATTTGGCTCCTGTCACCGTAACGAGCCATCCGGTGCGCTGCACGGAATCATGCGTGTTCGAGGCTTTGTTCAGGATGATGCCCATATTTTCGCGACGGAAGATCAGATTCAGTCGGAAGTGGCCGCCTTTATCGACTTTCTCCATGAAGTCTACGAGGACTTTGGCTTCAGTCGTGACAACATGCTCTACAAGCTGTCTACCCGTCCTGAAAAGCGAGTAGGTTCGGACGAAATTTGGGATAAAGCCGAAAAAGCCCTGGCCGATGCTTTGAATGCACAGGAGTTGCCCTGGGAAGAGCTGCCGGGTGAAGGTGCTTTCTACGGACCTAAAATCGAATTTTCCCTTAAAGACTGCATTGGCCGGGTATGGCAGTGTGGCACGATTCAGGTGGATTTCTCGATGCCTGGCCGTCTGGGTGCTGAATATGTCGATGAAAGCGGTGAACGAAAAACACCGGTCATGTTGCACAGAGCGATTCTCGGCTCGTTTGAACGCTTCATCGGAATACTCATTGAGCATTATGAAGGAGCTATGCCTCCCTGGCTGGCTCCCAGGCAGGTTGCCATTCTCAATATTACTGACAGACAGGCTTCTTATACGGCAGAACTGGAAAAAATGTTGCTGGAAAAGGGCGTTAGGGTAAAAGCGGACTTGAGAAACGAGAAGATCGGCTTTAAAATCCGCGAGCATACCTTAAATAAGGTGCCTTATCTGCTGGTTGTTGGCGATAAGGAAATGGAAAACAGAACCGTTGCTGTGCGTACCCGCACTGGTGAAGACCTGGGTACCATGCCTGTAGAGGCATTCATGGAGCACCTTGCAGCGGATGTCAGCAAGCGTGGCCGTACTGCGTAATCAATCTGTTATAGGCTTGTCGAGCTCAATATTTAATGACGACAAGCCCTTTCGCACAGGCCGCCTTTACAGGAGATACACCCATCAGACGTAACAGCTTCCGCGATCGTCGCCCGCAGAAAGCGCCGATCAATGAGAATATCCGTGCCAAAGAAGTCCGACTGATTGGAGCCGATGGTTCTCAGGTAGGGGTAGTTGATACCCGTGACGCTTTGTCCATGGCCCAGGAAGCAGGGCTGGATCTGGTTGAAATTAATGCAACCAGCGAACCGCCAGTCTGTAAGATCCTTGACTACGGCAAGCATCAATACGAACAAAAGAAGCAGAAAGCCGCAGCCAAGAAGAAACAGGTTCAGACCCAGGTGAAAGAAGTCAAGTTTCGCCCGGGCACAGAGGAAGGGGATTACCAGGTAAAACTGCGCAACCTGGTACGTTTCCTGACAGAGGGCAATAAGGCGAAGGTTTCCCTCCGCTACCGTGGTCGTGAGATGGCTCACCAGCAGCTGGGCATGGAACTGATGAACCGGGTTGAAAAAGATCTGGAAGAAATCGGTACCGTTGAACAGCGTCCGAAAATGGAAGGCCGTCAACTGATCATGGTGATTGCTCCGAAAAAGAAGAAGTGATTCGTTTGTGAAAAATCGGTTGCTTTCTCAGTGGCCGGTTTTTTCTCGTTCTGGATGAACGACAGTCGCTTTTATTTTTAATATCCCGACACCTCCTGGCCCTGAAACGGGCGCCTCTCTCGTTGATGAGAATCATTAATTAGAAGGGTAGGTCGTCGCGAATGCGGAGTGCTTTTTCATGCCAAAAATGAAAACCAACAGTGGTGCCGCCAAGCGTTTCAAGAAAACCGCTAGCGGTTACAAGCGTAAGGGTGCCTTCAAGAGTCACATCCTGACCAAGATGACCACCAAGCGTAAGCGTCAGCTGCGTGGTACCTCCATGGTAACACCTGCCGACCAGGGTCTCGTTAAGCGTATGCTGCGCGACTAATCGCTTTTTAGATCATTTTTTTCGGAGAGTTAGCTCATGGCACGTGTAAAACGTGGTGTAATCGCGCGCAAGCGTCACAAGAAAGTTCTTAAGGCCGCTAAAGGCTACTACGGAGCACGTTCACGTGTATTCCGTGTAGCCAAGCAGGCTGTCACCAAAGCAGGTCAGTACGCTTACCGCGACCGTCGTCAGCGCAAGCGTCAGTTTCGTGCTCTGTGGATTGCCCGTATCAACGCCGGTGCGCGTACTAACGGCTTATCCTACAGCCGTTTCATTGCAGGTCTGAAGAAGTCTGCGATCGAAATCGACCGTAAGGTTCTGGCTGATCTGGCGGTACACGACAAGGCCGTTTTCGGTCAGCTGGTTGAAAAGGCTAAAGCTTCTCTGGCTTAAGTCTGGTTCATATCGGTTTCTAACGGGGTTATGGTTTTCCATAACCCCGTTTTATTAGGTGTGTCAGAATCAGGCGGTGCGTTTGGAGTGACGCTCCCGGTTTTCCAGCTTTTCCCTTTCGCTTTTTCTCAGTAAAACATAAAGCGCCGCAGAGCCGCCATGAAACTTCAATGCGGTATGAAAACAGAGAACCTGATCCATTTCCCGTAACCAGGTGTTGACGTAGCTTTTGATGATGGCGGGGGGATTGCTGTCTAAGCCCCGACCATGATTGATAATGAGCGAACGAAGTTCGTGTTGCTGGCAGTCGTTGATGAAGTCAAAAACGGCTTTGCGAGCCTCAGCCGCTGTGTGATTATAGAGGTCGAGTCTGGCTTCAATAGCGTATTTACCCAGCCTCATTTTCTTGAAAACACCTTCCTGAACACCGGAGCGCTTATATTCCAGGTGATCGTAAGGCTGGACTCTTTTTGGGTTATCCAGTGATAAGAAATTAGGGTCATTCAGTTCAGCCTGGGCAGCCTTCCTCCTCAGGGCTTGACCGGGAGTGGCTGTCTGATGTTTCTTGAGGTCAGCTTTGGTGCAGCTTTTCAGGGGAGCCACTCCCTCCATTTCCTGAAGGAACAGATCCTGGTCGTCGTAACTCATGGTTTTGCACTTGTGGTCGAACGGTCAGAGGTGTTTTCCGGTCTGAAAATCTGACATTTGGACACCTCGGCAGATGTTTAATATTACTCGTTTTTGTCTATCCGGAGAACCGTGACCGCTGCAAAGGCCTTTTTTGCGGCTCCCGGTTGGGAACGCGAGTCATAATCAGATTCGGCTTGGGTGCAGTATATTGGAGGATCAGAAGGTGCATTCAGTTTTTTCAGGCCATTCCTGTCACCAAAAAGAATGCGTACTTCAGGAGGAATGGTTTTAGGGTTGCGAAGAACATAGGCGGTGAGTCCGGTTTTCTTGTCGAAAATACAGCCTTTGGATTCTTTGGTCGACAATCCAGCTGCCTCGCCAGCAGCTAATGCAAGGGGGCGGTCGGCATCCCAGCACTTGATCTCATCCTGGATTGTGTCGTCTAGTACACCGTCTGTTTCTATGGAGTGTTTGTAAGGGTAAGCGGCAATCTTTGCCTCGAGACGCACGGCGTCCTGCACTTGCCAGCGGTATCTATCTACAGGATCATTGCCCGGAGCAAGAGTACCTACTGAAGATTGCTGCGGATGAGTTAATGAAAAAAAATTCCCAATATGAGGGAGGGTCGTAGGGGGTGTTGGTCGTAGCCCTAATTCTCGAAAACCTCTGTCGTTGCCTGCATACATGTGTCTTTGTGCATCTCTGACGGCTGTGCTTGCTGCGGCAGCGCTTCCTACCATCTTTCTGTCCTTCTTGGGGGGATTGGTAAACTAACTCCTGTCCTTCTTCTGCCAGTCATCGGGCCAGTGTGTTGTCAAAGCCTTTTTTGTTAAAGCTGAATTCAGAGAAAGTGAGTCTCTTCATATTCTCTGGCATACATAGCAACAGGTTTTCCGATGACTTTGTTCTGAAAAAACTTGTCATGCTTATCGAGCTGTAAAACGAACTCGTCTTCCACAGGCTGGTAGTGAATGATAGCTTCACTGGCGGCCCGCTGTTTGTCCTCGTCCAAAGAGTTAATAATGTCGCGGCTAAGGAACTCACTGGAAAAGCATCTGGCCGGTAAAACCTTATCTTGTGAGACCGCTGCGTATGATGCCTGTGCCCCGCCTTTTTCATAGCCCGATAATTTGAGAGTCCAGCCTTTAAAGGTGCTGTTTTTCTGCATCAGCTTCTGAACCTGCCTGGTGAGTTCACTGGCTTGTTTGAAGCTTTCAGGCACACTTTTCCGCCTGACGTTCCTCAGGTTCCGTAACCAGCGAACGAGGGTGAACGCTTTTTTGAACCTTGAGGTATGGGAAAGCTCTTCCGGTTTTTTCAGGGCATCCCAGCTACCAAAAACAATACGTACTTCTGGAGGGCTGGTTTCAGGATTACGGAGAATATAGGCGGTGAGTCCGGTTTTCTTGTCGAAAACACAGCCTTCGGCTCCTTTGCTTGATAATCCGGCTGCTTTGCCAGCAGCCAGCGCGAGAGGGCGGTGAGTATCCCAAGACTTGATTTCATGCAGGATTTTTTTGTCACACAGCCCAGCGCCATGAATGGACTTTTTGTAAGGGTATGCGGCAATTCTTGCCTCGACAGACAGGGCCTCTCCCATGCGCCAAGCGTGTCTGTTAGTACCTTTACCCGGAGCAAGTGTTCCTACGTGATGCTGAGTGGGGTCGATTAATGAAGGAAAATTTCCAGTACAATAACGAATTCTGGGAGTGCCGGGCTTTAAATCCGAGTGTTGTTTATTCTCGCTCCTTTCGTTTGCCTCCATATATCTTCGTGCATTTATGGCTGCTGAGCTTGCTGCCAGGCTTGCTCCTCTCATCCGGCTATCCCCCCTGCCATTGAAGGCTCATGAACAAACCCCTGCTCTTCTTCTGCCAGTTCCTGAGAAAGTGTGTTGGCGAGCTCTATATAGCCAAACACCAGGTTTTTGAAAGTCTCATGGGACAGGGTGCCGACAGGATGGCTGGTCATAAGGTGTAAACCCATTCCATCCGGGTCTGTATAAAACCATGCACCTTTGAGTTTATCCGGAGCCCCGTTGAGGGATAATAGCTGCATTGCTCTGGCGGCCTGTAGCTCAGGATCTGTTGGCATTGTCGTCAGCATTCGATAGAGCAACAGCAGATCACTGTTTTCAGGAACCTCCATGATGACTGCAATATCATTGTTCTCGTCAACCAGAGTGCAGATATTGTCATCCGTGTTCAGATCGTGACCAATATATTCGCCAAAGTCCTTTAAAAACTCTTTAAATTGTTCACTGGGGTTAATCATGGCGGGGCTTACCGTAGCTATTATTACTTGATGTTTATTTCGGCTTGGGCGTAAAAAATTGAATCGATGGGCTACAAAGCCTGCAAATCAAGCCGGTTTTCTGGCCAGGATCCGGACCTGATCCTGGTCGCCATGACTCCATACCGGGTAGTGTGGAGCCTCACCCTGTTCACAGACTTCGATCATGAATCCGGCATGCTCCATTAATACTTTCAGTTGTTCAGATGTAAAAAAACAAAAGTCTCTTCCAGGGATATTAATTTCATGGGCTGCTAATACCGGATCGGTTATTTCAGGACAATTAAATGCTTTTGCCGCCTGCTTCAGAAGGTTTATATAATCCCGCTGACAGGTCACGGTTAAGGGTGATTTTCTTATGCCGTCTCGTATCTCTCTGCTCAGGCCCGTGGTTTTCAGCACTTCAACGTCACAGGAGCAGCAGGTCAGCAGAAGAGTGCCTCCCGGCTCAAGAATTCTGTATAGTTCATCAATGGATGGCGTGACGTCTTCATTGGCAAGAAAATGAAACACTTCAGCGCAAAGAATCCCGCAAAAGGCATTATCTTCAAATGGCATGTTCTCTGGCAGTTTTGCTGCTCTGCATGTGACCGCTTGCTGCTGAATCTCCGGCAGGTCATTGAGCCACTCAGACAAGTCTGGCTTATCCATGTCAGTGGCTACGACCTGTGTTCCACGGATCAGTGCAGCGCGAGTATTGACTCCGTGGCCACAACCGATGTCCAGAAGGGGTTTATCTTCTTTCCAGCTGTTCAGCCAGCTATTTAGATAGATAACCGGATTGTGAAAAGTAAAACCCACACCCAGTTGATTTTTTTCGTACAAACGCTCTGACATAGCAGCAGTCCCGACAGATTAGACTTAACAGGATAGAAGCTTTCTTTGTTTACGGCGTTTAAAAACCTCTTTGTTTCAAATTGAATTGTATGGGGGTGTGCTCGTGGAGCGCTTTGTTGATCAGAGTTCGAGGTGTCTCTGTGTCATCTCTCAAAGTCTGCTAAGCTGTCCTTCTCATTCATTTGTCAGGAATACAGCATGTTGAACGCTGAACAACCACCCGAAACAGAGCTTGACCATATTCGAGACACCCTGACGGGGATTGTCGCCTACGCCAGTAAAACCCGTGCCGAAATGCACCGGGGGTTCGCTCAGATTGACAAACGTTTTGACCAGCAAGACAAACGTTTTGACCAGCAAGGTAGAGATATTGCTGCACTGAAAGCAGACAACGCAGAGTTGAAAGCAGACAATGTGGAAATTAAAGAAACCTTAAAGCTCATCCTGTCCAGACTGCCCAACAACTGACACGGCATCTAACAACAAAATCCGGTGGATTGCCCGTTGGCAACCACTGATTTAAAGGCTAGTGACTATAACTGCGGTCCCAGTCCTTCCAGACCGCTTCCAGACCTTTCGATTTGATCGCAGCCGCTACCTCTTCAGGACGACGGTTGTCGTCGATTGAGAACTGCTCCAAGGATTCGACAGCACCATCAGCATAGCCGCCCGGCTGAGTGCTTGAGAAAGCACTCATGGTCGTAATGCCCAAGGGCAAGACATTGTCTCTGAAGGATTCTGACTCCCGGGTGGATAGTGATAGTTCTGCTTCCGGCTTAAACAGACGGTAAGCACAGATCAGTTGTAGCAGCTGTCTGTCTGAAATAATGGAAACAGGTTCGAACTCACCTTCGCAGGGGCGCAATCTCGGAAAAGAGATGGAGTAACGGGTTTGCCAATAAGTTTTTTCCAGGTAGTCGAGGTGTGCGGCTACCATGGCGGAATCTGTACGCCAGTCTTCCAAACCGATCAGAGCCCCCACGCCGATCTTGTCGATGCCAGCTTTGCCGAGTCTGTCAGCAGTGTCCAGACGATAGTCAAAATTCATCTTGCTGCCGCGCAGATGGTATTTCTCATAGGCGATGCGGTTGTAGGTTTCCTGGTAAACCAGAACGGCGTCCAGTCCCAGTTCCATCAACTCTTCGTATTCGCTCTGTTCCAGAGGTTGTACTTCCAGCGTAATGTGAGAAAAGTGCAGTCTGACTTTATCCAGCACGGTTTTGAAGTATTCGGTACCCACTGTACCCTGAGCTTCGCCTGTCACCAGCAGGATATGATCAAACCCCATGGCTTTGATGGCTTGCAGCTCACGATCAAGCTCTTCCATGCTCAGGGTTTTGCGGCGAATCTTGTTGTCGAGGCTGAAGCCGCAGTAGGTACAGATGTTGGTGCACTTGTTGGAGAGGTAAAGTGGAATGTACATCTGAATGGTTTTACCAAAGCGCTGGCGGGTGAGCGCCATGCTTTTCTGTGCCATCCGTTCCAGATAAGGTTCAGCCGCCGGAGAGATCAGTGACAGAAACTGATCATGAGTCGGTCTGCGAGCGATCAGGGCATTTTCTACATCCGTAGCGGTTTTGCTAAGGATGTTCATTCTGACTTCATCCCAGTTTAACTGGTTAAACGCGTCTACAAATGACATTAAAAATCTTCCAGAAACGCAGTTAAAGGGCTGCTTGCATGAGCCTGATGAGAACGTATTCCCAGGCCAGCCTCATAAGCTCGTCTGCCTGCTATTACGGCTTCCTTGAAAGCAGTGCCCATGGCTACCGGGTCATTTGAAACAGCAATGGCTGTATTTACCAGCACCGCGTCCGCTCCGATTTCCATTGCCTTAGCGGCATCGGAAGGGCTGCCAATGCCGGCATCTACAACCACTGGCACCTGGCTCTGCTCGATGATGATGTTCAAAAACTCTTCAGTTTTCAGGCCCAGATTGCTGCCAATGGGTGCCCCCAGAGGCATAACCGCAGAGGCACCGGCTTCTTCCAGTCTTTTGCACAGGACAGGATCAGCGTGAACATAAGGTAGAACAGTAAATCCCATTTCAACAAGTTTTTCGCAGGCTTTTAGTGTTTCGATAGGGTCAGGCAACAAATATTTGGGGTCCGGGTGAATTTCCAGCTTCAGCCAGTGGGTTTGCAGGGCTTCTCTGGCCAGCTGGGCTGCATACACGGCCTCTTTGGCGTTGCGGGCTCCGGAGGTATTAGGTAAGAGGTTAACACCAGCTTTAGTCAGGGGAGAGAGAATATCATCCTGATCATCATTCAGGTTCACTCGTTTGAGTGCCATGGTGACCAGTTCACTCTCAGAAGCCTTAATGGCTTCAGCCATGGTCTGGCTGTTCTTGAATTTCCCGGTACCGGTAAACAGACGAGAATGGAAAGTTTTATCAGCAATGGTTAGCATACCAGCCCTGCGGTTTGATAAGTTGTCGGTCATTCCAAGTGCGATTTTTTTAAGCTCTGTCAGCCACCAGCGGTAGCCTTAATCAAGGTGATACGGTCACCTTCTTCTATTCTCTTACAGGGCCAGCGGGAGCGACTGACAATCTGTCGGTTGATCGCCAGTGCTACGCCCTTGTCAGTTTGATTGATCTGTTCCAGCAGCTGCTCAAGCGTCAGAGAGGCTTCTGAACTCAGGGGCTGGTCGTTAACAAAAAATTGCATAGATCATTACGGGAGGTTTTGAAATCAGGGTGGGCAGTTTAAAGCAAATTTTTCTCCGGATAAATGGGGGCGGAAGCCTGACTTTTTTTATGTGCCACATCATTGAACTTAAAACCTGAAAATAGGTCAAATGATAGTTCTACATTCTACATAGTGATTTCCTGAGGCTGGATATGATTTCCAAACTAATCGTTAGCGCTTTAATTTTCTTAGCTGCGTCAGTGTGTTATGCGGATACATCAGTATGTTCTGCTGATCCGCTAATAACCGTTAAAACAAAGAGCTTGTCATCATCGAGTGTATTTGAAGCTTCCGTGCGGGATAGCCTGTCAAAGGCTTTAAATAAAAGGTGTTCTGTTCCAGAACGTATTACTGCACCCTTTCGGAGTGAATTGCAGTCATATGGTTATGTTGCAAGCCCAGAGGATTCGTTTTTTGCGGTGGAGTATATCTTCAATAAAAATTTCATGAGTAATCAGCTGATTACTGCAAGTGCATTGTCATCGACAGAACACGTTCCTAGCAGGATTAGTGGTCACTTGAGCTGTGGGCATGGCACAGGAGTCGATGAAAAACGCTATGTAGCAATCAGCCAGCGTAGGCTATCTGGTTTTTTTACTGCATCCAATAGAGTGTTGAATGAGCAAGAACAAGGAAGTGGCTTGTTTTTATTAGTGGTTCAGCCAAGCCTGGAGTACCCGGGAAAAAAGAATATATTTCATTGTACAACCCTTAATGCAAAATCACTCTGACACTCCCCGCCCTCGCTTCGCTCTGAGCGAGGGTTCTTCGTTTGGTAAACCGTACTTCAGATCATTGTTCAGTTTTCTTGTCCGATAGGTTATTACATTCGGTACGGTCGGTATGAATATCAGGGCTTTCCGACATCGGTGAAATCCGCTCAAAAGTACATCTATCCAAACCCCTCCCCAACCGCTAGAATTGGCGGTTTATTTTCTCTACGCATCGGTTATCAGGAATCCCATGGAGAATCTGGAAGCACTTGTTTCACCCATAGTCGTCTCTGCTCTGGCTGAAGTTGAGTCAGCCGCCAATGCCGCTGATCTGGATCAGGTTCGGGTACGGTTTCTTGGCAAAAAAGGCGAGCTGACCCAGCTGTTGAAAGGTCTGGGTAAACTGTCCCCGGAAGAACGCCCGAAGGCCGGTGGTTTTATTAACGAAGCCAAGCAGCAGGTTCAGGCGGCCCTGGACGTGAAACGTGACGGTCTGGATAAAGCGGCCCTGGAAGCCCGTCTGACCAGCGAAACCATTGATGTTACCCTGTCCGGCCGTAGCCAGAACCTGGGGACGGTGCACCCTATAACACGCACCATGGAGCGCATCACCGATTACTTTGGCAACATCGGCTTTGAGGTGGCCCAGGGGCCGGAAATCGAAGATGATTACCACAACTTTGAAGCGCTGAATATTCCGGGCCATCACCCGGCCCGTGCCATGCATGATACTTTTTACTTCAATGACAATACCGTTCTGAGAACCCACACCTCTCCGGTTCAGGTGCGTGTCATGGAAGCCCTGGGCAAGGCGAACGAAAAGCCCCCTATTGCCATTGTCTGTCCCGGTAAGGTTTACCGTTGCGATTCCGACCAGACTCACAGCCCGATGTTTCATCAGGTAGAGGGCTTGTACGTGGCAGAGAAAGTGAGTTTTGCTGACCTGAAGAGCGTTCTCAGTGACTTCCTGAGGGTTTTCTTTGAGCGTGACGATCTGAAAGTCCGCTTCCGTCCTTCCTACTTCCCGTTTACTGAGCCTTCGGCAGAAGTCGATATTGAGTGGGGACGCAACCAAGACGGTTCCATCAAGTGGTTGGAGGTGCTGGGCTGCGGTATGGTTCACCCGAGAGTCTTTGCATATTCCGGTATTGATGCCAGCAAGTACACAGGCTTTGCCTTCGGTCTGGGGGTTGAGCGTTTTGCCATGCTCCGTTACGGCGTAAACGACCTGCGTCAGTTCTTCGATAACGACCTGCGCTTCCTGAGCCAGTTCAACTAACGGTTTTATTGGAACTAGATCGAATAACGGAGTTGAGAAAAACCTATGAAATTCAGTGAACAATGGTTACGTCAGTGGGTTGCCCTGGAAGCCGGCACCCAGGAGCTGGTGGACAAAATCACCATGGCCGGTCTGGAAGTAGACGACGTTGAACCGGTAGCGGGAGAGTTTTCCGGTGTGGTTGTGGGTGAAATTATCGCCTGTGAACAACACCCGGATGCGGACAAGTTGCGTGTCACTTCTGTCAGCACCGGATCAGAAACATTGCAGGTGGTTTGTGGCGCCCCTAATGCCCGTGTTGGCATTCGTGTACCTTTTGCAACAGTGGGAGCCGTTCTGCCGGGCAATTTCAAAATCAAGAAAGCCAAACTGCGGGGTGTTGAATCTTTCGGCATGCTCTGTGCGGAAGAAGAACTAGGCATGGCTGAATCTTCTGACGGCCTGATGGAGCTGCCAGCGGATGCTACCGTGGGTCAGGATATCCGTGAATATCTGAACCTTGATGACAAAATCATTGATGTTGACCTTACGCCAAACCGTGGCGACTGCCTGAGCATTGCCGGTCTGGCCCGGGAAGTCAGTGCGAACTTTCTGGCCGATGTCAGCGCAGTTCAGGTTGAACCGATCGCTCCGGCCATTGACGACACTTTTAAGGTTTCTGTGGAATCCAAAGAGGGCGCTCCACGATTTCTGACCCGTGTTCTGAAAGAGGTAGACGTCACTCAGCCTACCCCTCTGTGGATGGTTGAGCGCCTGCGTCGTTCCGGTATTCGTTCCATTGATCCGGTTGTCGATGTAACGGCTTATGTCATGCTGGAACTGGGTCAGCCTATGCACGGTTATGATCTGGATACCCTGAATGGTTCCCTGATTGTTCGTATGGCTCATGAACAGGAGACGCTGGTTCTGCTGGACGGGCAGGAAGTCAGCATGAACCCCCGGACTTTGGTGATTGCTGATGAGAAGCAGGCCCTGGGCATTGCCGGTGTGATGGGCGGAGAAGGATCGGGTGTCTCCGGGACGACCCGTAACGTCCTGCTGGAAGCCGCTTTCTTTGACCCCATTACGATTGCCGGTAAAGCCCGTTCCTACGGGTTGCATACCGATGCTTCTCACCGCTTTGAGCGTGGTGTCGACTTCCAGTTGCAGCGTAAGGCGATTGAGAGAGCAACAGCGCTGATTCTGGGCATCTGCGGTGGTCAACCTGGGCCTGTTTCTGAGGTCGTTAGTGAAGACAATCTGCCTGCTCTGAACACGGTTCATCTGAGGGCTGAGAAAGTCGCTTCACTGTTAGGCATCACTATCGAGAATGATCTGATTGAAGCTTTGCTGACGCGACTGGGCCTTGAGATGAACTCCACGGCGGAAGGTGAGTGGAGCGTTTCAGTGCCAAGCTGGCGTTTTGACATCTCCATAGAAGAAGATCTGGTAGAAGAGCTGGGTCGTATCTACGGTTATGAGCGTCTGCCAGAAACCATTCCAACGGCGCTTCTGAAGCTTAAGCAGGTGGATGAAAACAAGGTTAAAGAATCTGACATTCGTCGTATTCTTGTGGGGCGTGGCTATCAGGAAGCGGTCTCTTTCAGCTTTATTGATCCGAAGTTGCATCAGCTGTTTGATCCGGGGCGTGAGCCCGTGGCGTTGGCGAACCCCATCGCCAGCGATCTTTCTGTCATGCGAACATCGCTGCTGCCGGGTCTGGTTAAAACGGTCAGTTACAATTTGAATCGTCAGCATAGCCGGGTTCGTCTGTTCGAAACCGGCCAGACGTTTGTTCGTGAGGATGGCGTTCTGCGACAGGAAAACCAGATTGCTGCTGTGATTACCGGCAGTCGTTATCCTGAAAGCTGGGCGATTAAAGCTGAGCCCGTGGATTTCTATGATCTGAAAGGGGATGTAGAAGCTCTGCTGGCACTCGGTGGTGCGGCAGGGGATTTCCGTTTCGAAAAAGCCAGTCACGATGCCATGCACCCAGGTCAGTGTGCAGCGCTGATTCGTGATGATAAGGTCATTGGTCACGTAGGCGCTCTGCACCCAAGTCTGGCGAAATCGTTGGATTTGAACGGTGCCGTGCTCCTGTTTGAAGCCAGTCTGGAAGCAGTGAGCCAGGGTAAGGTGACAGAGTTCACACCACTGTCCAAATTCCCTGAAGTTCGTCGTGACCTGGCCTTGCTTGTCAGGCAGGAAGTGGCTGCTGACAGTCTCAACCAGGTCATTCGGGAAGAAGCCTCTGAACTGTTGAAAGATGTTCGTATTTTTGATGTTTATGCCGGAAAAGGCATTGCAGAAGGTCACAAGAGTCTCGCTTTGGGCTTGACCTTGCAGCACGCTTCCCGCACTCTAAAAGACGAAGAAGTTAATCGTTTGATTGACAGCATCGTAAGTCGGCTGGAATCGGAATTGGGTGCCAGTCTCCGTAGCTAATCAGCCAATGCGAGCGGTCTGTTTCGGGCCTGCTTTCTAAGCAGGCTTTCAACAGTTCGCAGCCCCGGTTATAAGAGAGCGGAAGTTATCCATGGGAGCTCTGACTAAAGCGGATATAGCCGAGCGTCTTCATGAAGAACTCGGTTTGAACAAGCGCGAAGCCAAGGATATGGTCGAGCAGTTTTTCGAACAGATTCGTCTGGCACTGGAGAATAATGAACAGGTCAAGTTATCCGGCTTCGGTAACTTTGAACTGCGCGACAAAAGTCAGCGGCCCGGCCGAAACCCTAAAACCGGCGAAGAGATTCCCATTTCTCCTCGCAGGGTGGTGACTTTCAGGCCCGGCCAGAAACTCAGGTCACGAGTTGAGGCTTATGCAGGAAACAGAGCTCAGGAAGAGTGATCTCCCTGTCATTCCCGGCAAGCGTTACTTCACCATCGGTGAAGTCAGCGACTTGTGTCAGGTGAAATCCCATGTCCTTCGATACTGGGAGCAGGAGTTTTCGCAGCTAAAACCGGTCAGGCGTGGGAATCGCCGTTACTATCGGCGTCAGGATGTGTTGCTCATTCGGCAAATTCGCAGCTTACTCTACGACAAACGTTTTACCATTGATGGTGCCCGCAATCATCTCAAGGGCGAAGTGCAGAAGCTGGACTCCTCTCAATACAAGCAACTGATCCGGCAGACCATCGCTGAGCTGGAAGATGTTATTGATGCCCTGGATGGGATTCCTTCCAACTGATTGCACAGGCAGATACAAAAATACCGGCGGATGCCGGTATTTTTGTATTGAGAAAATCAATCAGCTGCGAACTTATCCTCTTGGAAGGTTGCGCGGGCGTCTGTGGTTTTTGATGGCTTCTTCCATGATCTCGCCTACCTGATGCCAATCACTGTTTGCCTTTAAGGTCTCGGTGTAATTAACAATCTCATTCAGTTGCTCCTGATCTGCCTGACGCAAGACATGGGTCAGTTCAGTGGTCAGTTTCCTGGCATCGAATGTTTGTATTGTATTTCCGTACCCGCCTCCAGTAATTTTATTCAGCAGTTGGTCAGCATTTTTAGGGCCATTGTATTTCGATCTCTTCGCAGGCACGGGTGGTGAGGGCGGTAAGTCCGGAGCCTTTTCAACAGCAGTCTCACTTGTCTTTGCAAAACGGGTATTGACGTAAAGGTCGTTCTCATTGTCTCTTCTGATTTGGGCCGCTTTTAGCTTTTCCCTGTCAACGGTGGCATAGGCTTCTGAACCGTACCCCAGTCCGTTATCTTCAGGGTCCGGGGCTTTTTGGCGGCTAACAGGGGGTTCTGCAGGTGTAGCAACGGTCAGCCCTGCTTCTTTCAGCAGTGGATCAAACAATGGTGTGAACTGTCCGTGAACCGCCGTGACGGTATTGAGCTGTCCTGCTGTTTGCACGAATTTGTTTCTGACCTCACGGGCGGTAGCAATGGTTTGAGTGAAATCTTGTGGAACTTTTCCTGTCTTTTGGTACTGCCTAAGGCTGTTATCAATCGTTACGAAAGTTCCGGTTCTGCCGACCCCCGCATTGCAGTTGACGACGGTGGGGTTGTCTGACCTGGCTGCAACAGAGGGATGCTGACGTAACTTTTCAACCAGTACCGACAGTTTTGCCAGTCTTTCCGGGTTGCCGGCAGAATGGTCTGCCCAGCCTTTGTCGTAAACCCTGAACTGTGTTTCTCCATTAACGGAGAATTGTTTGACGGTGACGTTATCATTATCAAACGAATACTGCCCATCCAGTCTAACCTTAACGCCGCCGTAGTCTTTTTCTTCACCCACATTCTTCGGGCCTACTTCAATAGAACACTTATTAATTCTCTGCCCGGAAATTTTCGGATCTTGCAGTTCCTTGGCGTTAACAAGAGAGACTGAAACGGCAGGACGATGATGGGCCAGCATCTTAATGAAGTTGGTTTCTGTCTTTTCAACCGGTCCCTGACTGGCGATAAAGCTGCCACCAGGCAGGTCAACTTTGGCGGCATGATAGGGAGCTCCCGGTGCGAATGCTTTGCCTTTATCGCTCTGAAAGATGTTTTTGAATTTTGGCTGTGCTTGAGCTTTGAAAGCAGGGTCTTGATCGAATTTACTTTGTATATCTGGGCTGTCTTTTTGAATATCGCTGAATTGCTTTGTAATGACAGGATCGTCAGGCTGGAAGGGGAATGTCTGATCCAGTTTAAGTGGAGCTCCCTCATAAGAGCCAAATGTCAGTTGGGACCCATTGTTCGAGTCATACACACCCTGCAAGGACGAAGTCAGTTCTTTAAGTTCGCGGGATCGGGAGTCAGGGCTTTCCTGAATATTCAGTTGACGATCTACCTCTGCGCCCATCGCAGCCGCAAGCATGGGAGCTTTTGCGTAATGTGTGGCAAGTTCTTCTTTTAAACCCTTTACGTCACCGTTAAAGTTTTTCATCTTTTCGGTGACTTTTCTTTCGGCATAAATTTCTCGTACTTCTTGCTTGACTGTGCTGTAGCTATCGTCTTGGTTTTGGCTAAGTTTTGATATTAAATCCTTGATATCCGAAGTGGGGAGCTGCCGGACGGCGTCTGAGAAGTTGCTGAGTGAGAAACCAGAATCATCATCAAATTTGCCATAGTCTATGCCATCAATGATTTCAGGAACGGACAGGGCTTTAGTTGATGGGGTTTCCGGAGTGCTGTTTCTAACTGCAAGTGGTGTGTCAGCGGGCTTTGAACGGGTCGTTTCGGGTTGCTCACTCATTTTGTTGGGGAGCTTGGGCAGGGGGCGGGCATTCCTTTCCGAAAGGGGTGTTGAAGGCGGTTTTGATGGATTCGCTGCATGGTCAGCGCGATGTTCATGCAGCTTGCTATGGAAGTGGTCATAGACGGGTTTAACCAAACCGTGAACACCGAGAACCTCTCGCGCGACTCTCAATCCCCAGACTTTCGAAGCACTGCAGTTGTATAGTTTGCCATTGACCTTGACTGTCTTGGTAATTGAATTCTGTGGATCAGCGCCTGTTGTTTGAGAATGGCTTATTGAAGAAGCCCCGCTGTTGTTGATCGGATTGCCCACAACCTCTCTCCTGAGAATCTTCCCTGATTCTTGCAGTATAAATGGCTACGTGACTTTTTCCATTGAGTCGGTTGTTGTTGGGGCTGACAGAGAATTCTTGTTGAAGGGTGTCATATTTCTGGCATAGCTCACCGTTCGCTACGGCACAAAGCACTGCTCACATGATTGCTGAGCAGCGCGGTTCGTGTTCAGTGGCGCTTGTGAGGTGAATCTTTGCGGGCAGGTTTTGATGGTTTGACAGATGACTTGCCGCTGGCTTCCTCTGGAGAATTAAACAACAGATAAAGCTCCATTAACACTTCGGGTATCTGGCTGCACATATCTTCAGTCAGCTTTTCATTTTCCAGAATCGCTTCAAACTCGGGCTCGTCGTCAAACAGTCCGGAGCCGAGCATGAGCGGGAGCAGCAATTCACTGACTTCCTGTTCATTTTCCTGGAACCACTTTTCTTCCGACATGATATGGGCCTGAATAAAACCGCAGCACCAGTCCATCAGGTTTTCATCATCCGGGTCGGCAAATTCCTCGCAGGAGAGCTCAAAGCCCTCTTCTTCATTGAACTGCCGATCAATCGCTCGTGACAACTGATCAAGAGCCTGTTCCAGCAGAACTGAATCTTCTCTGGAAAGCGTTACCAGAGTTCCAAAAAGAATCTCATTACGCTCATCAGTCTTTAAATTGAAAGGGATGATGGCCATGGCGGTATAAAAGCCATGGATGGCGTTGAAGGTAAAACCTTCCTCATCCGCATACCTGTTCAGCAGCGGCTCCAGAGTAGAACAGATGTCCTGCATTTAAAGAAAATCCGGTGTGAATTGAAGTTTGGAAGTTTACAGCAGTTTTCTGAAAGATTCCTGTTTATTCAAGGTTAAACTCTTTGAAGTCTTATGCTCGTTTGATGCTATACTGACCTGTCTTTTCTTATGTGATTAATCATTGTCGTTTAAATGTGCACTGGACTGTAATGACTGACCCTGCTCTGAATGTTCTGCAAAATACTTTCGGGTTCGAATCTTTCCGTGGTTTTCAGGGAGAGGTCATCAGGGAGATCACAGAAGGGCGTGATACGCTGGTTCTAATGCCTACCGGCGGTGGTAAATCACTTTGTTATCAGGTACCGGCTCTGGTTATGGCCGGTACGGCCATCGTTGTTTCTCCCCTGATTGCTTTGATGGAAGATCAGATCCGTAATCTCAAGCAGATAGGTATTCGAGCCGAAAGTTTGCACTCAGGCGTAGCCATGGAAGAGCACTATCGAATCGAACAGGAACTGTTTACCGGGCATCTTGATCTGCTCTATGTCGCTCCTGAGCGTCTGATGACTGAAATGATGTTGAGGAAGCTGGATCAGATACGAATTTCCCTTTTTGCCATTGACGAGGCTCACTGTGTGTCTCAATGGGGGCATGATTTCAGGCCCGAATATTTACAGCTCTCAGTACTGAAAACGCGCTTTCCAACCGTTCCCAGGGTTGCTCTCACCGCCACTGCAGACAAACGAACCCGTCAGGAAATCATCGACCGTCTGGGTCTGGAACAGGCCAGAGTGTTTGTCGACAGCTTTAACCGGGCCAATATTTTTTACCGAATCAGTCAGAAGAAGCAGGGTAAGCAACAGTTACTGCGATTTTTGGAAAAAGAGCATCCTGAAGATTCCGGCATTGTCTACTGTCTTTCAAGAAAGCGGGTGGAGGATACTGCTGCCTGGCTGAATGCCCAGGGTAGAAAAGCACTGCCTTATCACGGTGGTATGACGAACCCCGATCGCAAGAATAATCAACACCGTTTTCTCAACGAAGACGGCATGATCATTGTTGCGACACTGGCATTCGGCATGGGGATTGATAAGCCAGACGTTCGCTTTGTTGCTCATCTGGATCTGCCAAGGAGCATTGAAGCTTATTATCAGGAAACCGGTCGTGCCGGTCGTGATGGACTCCCGGCGACGGCCTGGATGGTTTATGGCCTGCAGGATGTCATGTTGCTGCGGCAGATCCAGTCAAATTCTACCGCTGCACCTGAAATTCAGCGAGTTGAGCAGCAGAAGCTGGAGGCCATGTTGTCTCTTTGTGAGGTGACCGGATGTCGCCGTCAGGTGTTGCTGGAATATTTTGATGAACCCCTGAAAGAGAAGTGTGGACACTGTGACCTATGTCTGGAGCCGGTGACGACCTGGGATGGCACGGAAGCAGCCAGAAAAGCACTCTCCTGTGTTTACCGGACAGGGCAGATGTTTGGTGTTTCTCATCTGGTTGACGTGCTGATGGGCAAAGAAACGGCCAAGGTCGACCAATTTGGTCACAGGCAGATAAGCACTTTTGGTATAGGCAGTGAGTTCAAACAGAGCGAGTGGCGTTCAATTTTTCGGCAATTGGTATCCAGAGGGTTTATAAATGTTGACGTAGAAGGGCACGGTGCACTCAAACTGAATGAAAATTGCCGTCCTCTGCTCAAAGGCACTGAGCGACTGTTACTCCGACAGGATCGCTTCGAGTACGCCAGCGAGAGAGCCGCACGCAAAACCCGAAATGTGGATCAGGGAAGAGTTATTATAGGCGACCATGATCGTTCATTATGGGAGGCTATGAGAGCCCGTCGTAAAGAACTGGCAGAAGAGCAGAGTGTCCCTGCTTATGTTATTTTCAATGACAAAACACTCTATGAAATGCTCAATGTTAAACCCACCAGTCTGGAGGCTTTGTCTCATATTTCCGGGGTGGGTGAATACAAGCTGGAGAAATATGGGCAAACTTTCGTTGAGTTGATATCCGGGTTTGTTGTTTCGACTGTTTGATTTGAGTATTTGTTTCTAAGCTTGAGCATGGGAGCTCGTCAAATGACGCTATGGGTTTTTTGCCAGCTTTAAACAGGTTCATATGTCTCATACCATTCATTTGCCGTGTCACAGAGAGCTCACAGTGAATAATCCAGACTTGCTGGATAACATTTGTGAAAATGAAGTGACCTTTTGTTATAACGGTTTGCATGACAATCCAATACCAGACAATTACCAGCTATTTACCAGTGAGTTTGATTTTGAGTTCAGTGCGACTTTGCTGGGTGATGGCTTTCAAATGCTGGCACAAACCACAGGGACGTTTGACAAGCCGGTCGATGTTGGTCGATGCCCGGATAACGACAGTAGTTATCGGATTTATGGGGAACAGCAGAGAAAGCGTTATTACAACTACCTGATTATTGAAGGTTCAGCGGAGTATACCTTGTTTGGTTTTACCCGCTGTTATCGCTATGCGGGCTACTTCGAAGTAGTCAATGGTGAGAGCGGTATTATGATATCGGCATGCATTGATGGGGAAGGAACTTCTCCTCGGGACTCTGGCAGCAAAGAGCTGGAGTCAGTCGTTGTGCTAAGTGGAGATTCTTTATCTCAGCTGTATCAACAATACGCAAAGTTGATCGCTCAGCATCACCCCGCAAGGGCAGGCGTCGGGCAACCAGCACCCATCGGCTGGTGCTCTTGGTATGCCTATTATGCTGATGTCACCGGAGACAACATTCGCCAGAATCTCAATCTAATGGCAGGTGATCTTGGTAGCCTGGAGTGGGTGCTGCTGGATGATGGTTATCAGGCGTTTATGGGCGACTGGTTGTCTCCTTCGGATAAATTTTCCGGAGGAGTGAAAGAATTAATTGCGGATATCAGGCGCAAAGGAAAAAAACCGGCGATTTGGCTTGCTCCTTTTATTGCTCAGCCTGAGTCGCAACTGTTTGAACAGAATCCATCATGGTTTGTCCGCCATCATAACGGTGATCTCCTCAAAGCCGAAGATGTGACGTACGGAGGCTGGCGTTGTACCCCCTGGTATGTACTGGATACATCCAACCCCGAAGTACTAGCTCATTTAACTCACCTGGTCAGAACCATGCGAGAAGAGTGGGGTGTCGAGCTGTTTAAACTCGATGCCAATTATTGGGGAGCGCTTAAAGGAAAACGTTATCAGAGAGGCGTCACCGGAGTGCAGGCTTACCGAATGGGGATGGAGGCAATAGCGGAAGGCGCTCAAAATGCTTTGTTACTCGGGTGTAACGCACCCATGTGGCCATCTCTGGGACTTGTAGATGCCATGAGAGTCTCTGACGATGTGGAGCGGAACGCTCAGCGGTTTGAGCAAATTGCAAAAGAAACCTTCTATCGTAGTTGGCAGCATCGTAAATTGTGGCAAATCGATCCTGATTGCGGCACATTTGTTTCGCTTGCTAATCAATCAACGGATCGTTGTAATTACGACTTTCATCGTAATGTCTTACTTGCCAGCGGTGGGCTTTTGCTTTCGGGCGATCCGCTGCCTGATCTCACTCCCTTTGCTAAAAAGACATTAAGCAAATTGATACTGCGCCATCGTTACAGTCAGGACGCCGCCCAATTTACTTCACTGTCTTTACATCATGCTTCTCTTGCTTTAACAGAGGGTAAAAAGCTGCACTGTTTATTCAACTACAACGAGAACGCCAGGGAGGTGGCATTGACCTCCGATCAGCCGGTGTATTGGCGCGATTATTGGACTGGCGAGAAGTTAACTGAAGAACCTGTTCAGAAGGTGATGGTAGCATTGGATGCCGGGTTAACCAGCCGTGCAATTATTGCTTCGTGATAAGAGAAGTTCCCTCTCAAAAAAGAGTGGTTTCACCACTCTTAAATTGCCACTGAAGTACAGGTTCTCAAACGCTGATTCTCTCAACGAACTTCAAAGGTTCCCGGCACTGGGTACAGAGATAGACGGTACCTTTTACTGCCCTGTTATGGCGGATGGTACTGAGTGGGATGGTCTTTCCTTTACAGCTGCAACTATACAAAAATGGCCTTTTACTGGTATTGCTGGTGTTGTAGCTGTGCGTTCTACGGGCCGGCAGTCTGAAAACCTCTTCCATAATCCATTGCCACTCCCTGCCATGGGGACGGATTTTTCTGCCAAACAGTTGGTGAGCAATGAGGTGTGCGACTTCATGGCCCACGGTATGCGTCAGAAAATGCTCCTGGTTTTCTTTAAATAGTTGCTTGTTGAGGCGTAACAGGTTTTTTTCTGTCCAAGCCTGACCGGCGGTTTCACCTCTTAAATTGAGGCTGATCTGTGGACGCGGAAATTGTTTAAGAAAGTGCCGCTCAGCCAGGCAGTAAAGCTCACTGACCCGTAACTCAATGGCAGGCAAATAGAGACATTGTGTATTCGACATAAACTAACTGATTTGAAAAACTTTCCAGAGGATAGATCAGGGAAATTGTATCTGTACAGCTTGCTTATTGGAATAATCAGACAGGGTTCAGGGCGTCGCTTCCAGATGATATGACTTAATTCATCTGGCCTGACGCTGAAGTTTTAGTGAGCTTGAATGTATTCAGGGCCTACACCCATGCCCCAGAAAATAACAGTGGTGATCATAATAGAGACCAAAACAACCAGCCCGATACAAAGCACTGAGCTGGCATAGACAAATCCCTGCTCTTTGGGTATTCGCATAAAGGTTGGCAGACCAGAATACAACATCCATGCAGAGCAGGAAGTGGCAATGGTGCCTGCGACGATAGTCAACCAGATAGAGGGATAAAGTCCGCAGAAGCCCGCCAGGAAGAGTGGTGCAGCTGTGTAGCAGCTAAATGCAACACTCTGTGTCATGGTGGGCTTGCTGCCAAAGGTTTCTGCCATCCATTGGATGAATGCACCCATAACAGCAACACCGGCCAGTATGGCCAGCCAGGCAAAAAATGCCATGTAAGCAGCACTGGCTTCTGTTAACTTGATGACCTGATCACTGCCGGGGACTGTCCAACCGGTTCGAGTCGTTCCCAGATAAGTACATATGGCTGGCAGGGCCGCCAGCCAGATGACCTGACCCAGGTAGAGGCGAAGAATACCGGGAGGGTGCTCTCGAATAATGCTCCACTCTTCTTCGGGACGAGAGAGAAGTCCCCAAAAATGACTTAATATCATGGTGCAACCTCCATTATGGCTGTACCAGTAGCTGGTAATCCTTACATTGAACTTTGTAATCAGCTACAAAACAGCGGCTAATATGTTGTTATTATTCACTGCGTCAGGCATCGGTTCTTCCTGTTCAACAGGATCGTTTGATAGCCTTGATTTCAGTGTCTAATTATTTCTAACACGATGTAAAGTAATATCGTCCAAAGGCAGGTTATTTATTGAATAATACGGCAATTATTTAGCACCTTATCAGCCACCTGATAGCTTAGGTCATGACAGGTTAGGTGGATCGTAAGGTCAGGGGGCTAGTATGATAGAACTCCGGAGTGATTAAATGCCTCTGAGGCGGTGCCGTTTTTGTTGAAGTATTGTGTGGAAAGAGTCGTTTTTGCCAAGCTGGCTCAGGAGTATTGCTAATACCATGATGAATAAAATTGATCGTTATTTTCTTTTGCTACTGGCGGGACTTGTCGCTCTGGCAAGCTGGTATAACAAAGATTTTCAGCCTGTTAAAGAGCCCGCAGTAGAACAGGTAAAAAAGATCAGCAAGGAGGAGGTTAAGAAAAAGGTTCAAAAGGATATTCCTGATTTTGCCTCCATCGAAGACGTCAACAAGAAGAAAAGTCACTTCTTTGGCTTCATCAAGCAAATGGTTGATGAAGAGAATGAGCGTCTGGCGGGTATCCGTCAGGAAATTAAAATGCTAAGAGACAAATCGACTCTGCATGAAGCCGAAGAAAAGTGGTTATTTGATATTGCCAGAAAATTCAGGGTGGATGAAGAGTTTAGAGTCAGTGATGATTTTTATGACGACCTGTTGAGTAGGGCGGATGAGATTCCGGTCTCTCTTGCTTTGGTGCAGGCAGCTAACGAGTCGGCCTGGGGGACTTCAAGGTTTGCCGTTGAAGCCAACAATTACTTTGGCCAGTGGTGTTTTACTCCGGGCTGTGGTGTTATTCCCGGTGAGCGTCCGGAAGGTGCGACTTACGAGGTCAGGAAGTTTTCTTCAATGGCTGCATCGGTTCGGTCTTACATGCACAATCTCAATACCAGCCATCATTATGAAGGTTTGAGGGAGCTGCGCTCAAAAAGAAGATCCATGGGGAAGCCAGTTACCGGTCCGATGCTGGCACATGGACTTCATGCCTATTCCTCAAGAGGGATCGATTACATAGAAGAGTTGATATTCATGATTGAGAGTAACGATTTACTAAAGTTCGATCTGGAAAAGCCTTTAACGGATCAGTATTAATTGATGGATGACTTTGGTAATAATGCATCTAATGATACTGCTAATGCCTCAGCAAACGACTCCCTCCGGTGCATACCGGAGGGATTGTATAAATAGCGAAGCACGCCATTGAAAACAGAAGATTGTTCAGTCAGGGGGGGCATGGGGCAGGATCAGGGGAATCCGTTATTACGGGAACTTTGCCAGTAAAAACTGTCCGATCTTGCCTGATAAGCCTAAAGGTTAATCAAATTTACAATGGAGGCTTGTTCAGGCTTTTCATCTTCATCGTTTTGATCCCTGAAGGTCAGAGGTACATCCACCGGGTCAAATGCTGTGTCACCCTCTTCAGCAGGCTGGCCATCCGCCACCAGATTTCTGAAATCAAATAATGAGCTGTCTGCCAGATGGGAGGGAGCTACGTTTCTCAGAGCTCTGAACATACTTTCCATTCTGCCGGGGAAGCGCTTGTCCCAATCAGTGAACATAGCTTTGATCGCTTGCCTCTGAAGGTTTTCCTGAGAGCCGCAGAGGTTACAGGGGATAATCGGAAATGCTTTGAACCCGGAGAAACGGATAATATCTCTTTCACGGCAGAAGGCCAGAGGGCGGATAACCGTGTGCTGACCGTCGTCACTAACCAGTTTGGGCGGCATGGCTTTCATCTTGCCGCCATAGAACATGTTCAGGAACAGAGTTTCTAAAATATCATCCCGGTGGTGGCCTAAGGCAATCTTGGTGGCTTTCAGCTCGCTGGCTGTGCGGTAGAGAATGCCCCGGCGCAGGCGTGAGCAGAGTGCGCACGTGGTTTTTCCTTCAGGCACCTTCTCTTTGACAATGGAGTAAGTATCTTCTTCGACAATGCGATACTCAACGCCCAGATTTTCAAGATAATCAGGCAGCACATGTTCAGGGAAGCCAGGCTGTTTTTGATCAAGGTTAACTGCGATAACGTCAAAATTGACCGGCGCATAGGTCTTCAGATTCAGCATAATGTCCAGCAGGGTATAGCTGTCCTTTCCCCCTGACAGACAGACCATGATGCGGTCACCATCCTCAATCATGTGGTATTCAGCGATGGCCTGACCAACCTCTCGTCTCAGGCGTTTCTGTAGCTTGTTGAAGTTGGTTTTTGCGCTTTTTGTCTGACTCTGCATTTTGGTTCTGTCTTGTCTCTCAAAGTACCCAACTTCATTTAAAGCCCGGAAAGGGGGCGGTTAAACCGGGTGACTTACAGCTCTGAATAATGGTCAAACGGGCAGGAACCCGAAAATTGAGGACATTATAATAAAAGGTTTAACGATAGGCATCAGGGATATCTCCCGAATTTCGCAGGGCTGCATGCGACTGTTGCGAATGAGCTGTCGAAATATAGTTAACTGTGGCTATGCTTAGCTAATGGACAGAATGCGAAGGGACATAGCATCCAGTCGTTTATACACACAATAATCGTCGACATTTATTCAGGGGATTTCCATGGCTGATTACGAGAAACTTAAAGTCTGGTTATTGTCTCGCAGAGATGAGTTGAATGTTCGTCTCGGAAACATCAGTAAAGATATGACTCGCAGGGCCAATGCCGATTGGTCAGAACAGGCGCAGGAGAGGGAAAATGATGAGGTTATTGACCAGCTGGGTAATGATGCCCGGGCTGAACTTAACCTGGTTAACAAAGCGCTGGATCGTATGAATCATGATGATTACGGCTTCTGCACCGGCTGTGGTGACAAAATCATTGAAGCCCGTCTGATCGCGATGCCATACGCCGATCTGTGTATTAAGTGTGCAGAAAAGCGCGATCGGGCCAGCTGACGTCATCAGCTCTGTAGGGGGCAATTTCGTTACGAATCTTGATTTAAAAGGGAGGGTGAGTACTCGCCAGCAGGTATGACCGCAAGCTTATTAACTCAAGCTGAATGATTCCCGCCTTTTCGAGAATGATGATCGAAGGAGTATCAATGCTTAAGTAACCTTGCGTTTACATACTTGCCAGTAAGAGAAATGGAGCACTGCATATTGGTGTAACCAGTCACCTGATTCAGAGGATATGGCAACGCAAAAACGACCTGGCTTCTGGTTTTACAGCAGAACATAACGTTCACATGCGGGTTTACTTTGGGCAGCGTGAAACGATGGAGTCCGCCGTCATCCGCGAAAAACAGCTGAAGAAATGGAATCGCCAGTGGAAGATTGATTTGATTGAAAAAGAAAACCCGCAATGGAATGACCTGTGGGATTATATTCAATGACCGTTTGCAACATCCCCCATTGTCTCGAAATTGTCCGCTACAGAGCAGCATCAGGGAGTCTTGACACTCTCTGATACTGACTCTTCTGTCTCAATTGAATTCGTTATTAAAGTCTTGTAGCTCGCCACAAAGCTCTCGATGGGGCCGGGGTGGTGACGGTGGTAGTAATTATGCCAAAGCTTACCCAGAGCATGGACATCATCATGGGGTACTTTGTGGATGGGTTTATTGGTTCGATAATAAATCATCCAGGCAATGGCTGTTGCGTAAGAGAGGTTGGTCGCTAATTCCAGGTGTGGATGAGCCAGAAATTCTCTCTGGCTGGCCAGCCCCCGGATCAAACTGGAAAGGTCGGCCTTCTTCGCCAGATAATGATCCCAGATGTTGCGATGCATTCTGGGCGAGATTTGAAATATCCCCAAAGCCTGATGGTGTTCTTGTTTAAGATGAAAACCCAGCCCGGATTCTCTGGCGGCAGTCCCCAGCAGCAGGTTTTCTGCAGTAGGGCTCCACATTCTTAAATGTTTCAGGGTAGGGCGAACAACGTAGTGGCGCAGCTCCTTTGCACAAATACCCATCGGGATTTCCTTTGCTTTAGAGCATTATTTTCATTATTCAGATTATCGTAGCACTCAAAAAAATCTGAAGTACAGCAAAATTTAACCAGGGAGCACTTCAGAGCATGAAAAACACAGCAGCACCTGAAGTTATTTCCGATAAAACCGAATATCAGGCCACCGTGGAAGGGGTAGAAGTGAGTTTGATGCAGATAGAGCAAATAAGGGGGGTTATTCCCCTTCAAATTCACACAGAGAGAAGACCGGAACTCCTGCTTCGTTCAATGTCTTTGAACCTCCAAGATCCGGAAGGTCCATGATGGCAGCCGCTTCCAGAATTTGTCCGCCGAGTTGTTTGACCAGATGACTGGCCGCAAGCAAAGTGCCGCCTGTTGCGATCAGGTCGTCGACCAGAATCACTTTATCACCTTTCTTAATGGTGTCTGAATGAACTTCCAGGGTCGCCGTACCGTATTCGAGCTCATAATCCCGGGCGACGGTATGGAAGGGCAGTTTCCCCTTTTTCCTGAATAAGACCAGTGGCTTGTTCAAAGCATACGACAGCGCAGAGCCCAACAGGAAACCCCGTGCATCAAGGGCACCGATCCGGTCAAACTCAACATTCATGTACCGATGAATGAGGCTGTCCATGACTGACCGCCAGGCTTTGGGGTTCTCGAAAAGCGTGGTAACGTCCCGAAAATAAATGCCAGGGTTTGGCCAGTCAGGAACGGTTCTAATCTGTGCTTTCAGATAAGCTTCATCAACGATCATTTTTTTGCCTTACTGTCCATTCCGGGCGAGCTTATGCGGTGGAGATAATCTGTTCCAAATCGACAGACTTTCCACCCGCCAGTGAGCATAATTGAACCGGGTCACGGATTTCAATCTCTTTGCCCACTGCGAAGATCAGGCCGTTTTTTTGAAATCGGGTAAATACCCGGCTAACGGTTTCTACAGCCAGTCCCAGGTAGTTGCCCATTTCGTTGCGGGACATGGACAGCCGGAATGACTGAGATGAGAACCCCCTGCGACGAAAACGACTGGCCAGATTGATCAGGAAAGTCGCAATCCTTTCATCGGCGTTCTTCTTGGACAGTAGCATCATCATCTGCTGATCTTCCCGGATTTTCTTGCTCATCAGGCGCATCATATGACGACGCAACTCTGGGAATCGGTCGGACAGGGTTTCTAGCTGATCAAAGGGGATCTCACAGATCATGGTGGTTTCCATAGCCTGTGCAGAGACAGGGTAGACGTCAGTATCCATACCACTCAGGCCCAGTATCTCGCTGGGAAGGTAGAAAGATGTGATCTGTTCCTCACCTTCGTTGGTGGCGGTATAGGTCTTAATGGCCCCGGAGCGGACAGCGAAGACGCTGGTAAAGGGGTCTCCTTCCAGGAACAGGTGTTCCCCCTTCTTGAGAGGGCGGCCTCGCTTGATGATGCGATCAAGCTGGTCAATGTCTTGTAGACTCAATGCCAGCGGCAGGCAGAGAGAGCTAAGACTACAGTCTCTGCAGGCCACATGGCCAGGCTGTCGTACATTGGGCTTTGACGTCATTGAGTGGCCTCAAAGTCGTATTGGCGAAATCGCTGCACATTCTATTGAAAATGTTATCTGAGTGTAAGTCTGTGCTTTCCGAGACTAAAGTGTAATTCCTTCATACTTAAGGTTTTTTTCGGAAAATGCTTATCAGGTTTCGATAAGTTCGCGGTAAAAAGTATTGCCCTTGATCAGCAGGTTGGACCTTTAGCTACAGGGTTTATGGAGGTCGCTGTGAACGCTATCAATAACTATTAGTAAAGAAAAATATTCTTCACGGCCAATGTGCCGATAACTGTTTTCAATACAATTTCGTAAATCAGGGAGATTTACGCCATGAGTCTGTTCAGCTCAGTGACGGGGATTTTCTTTAGGCCAGCCGTGCCAGAGGCTGAACCCAGAACCTTTGAGGAACTCGTTGACGCAGAAGGTCTGACATTTAATGATCTTACGCCACGGGAAAAGAAAATCCTGATGGACAGAAAGGGCGAGCTGGAGCTGGATAAACTCAGATCATTAAAACTCGAAGAGGCCGAGTGTGCTGAGCTTGAAGAGACGCATCGCACCAGACTTCAGAAAAGCTCGATCTGGAATGGCCGGAGAATCGCTGTCACCATCGCCAAGGGGACTGGGGTTATGGTCGTTGGGGCCTTTGCAGCGGGGGCTGCTTCTGTCTCTATTCCTGTCGCTGCCGGAGTAGCTGTGTGCACGGGAGTAGGCTATTTGTTTTATCTTCGAACTCATGCGGGTGAGCTGGAAACGCGTTCAAAGCAACTGACTGATTTTGTCGTTACACACGCACAACCCCAGAGAATTATTCGGGAACAGCTGGAGATCAGAGAGTCTGAACGTGCAGAGGCTCTGAACAGAACGCTCCATCAGACACAAGAAGAGCTGGCGTTGGAGAGACAGCGAAAAGCAGAGTTGGCCAGTCAGCTGTTTCCGGAAAAATCGGATCTGGCCTCAGGGCAAGAACACTTTCAGGAGATGCAGTATTTAATCGAACAACTCAGGTTTGCCGAGCAACGTCAAAAAGAGCTGGGCGATGAGTTAAGAGTACTGACAGAGCGGCACAAAAACGTTGATCTTGAGACACTGAGAGTGAATGAAGAAGTTGAACGATTGAGTGATGCTCTCAGGAACTGGCAAGATACTGAAAAAGGGGGAGAGCTTCAGCTTGCCCGTGAAAAGGTCATGGCCCTTGAAGGTGAAGCACGGACACTCACTGAAAAGATTAAAGAAAAAGATATTGAGCTTGAAAGGCTGAATCGGCAGAAGAGCCTTCAGGCCAACGATATTCAGGCACTGATTCTGCAAAATAAAGCCGTTGAGCGAGGCACTATTAAGCCATTGCAGAGAAAACTAAAGGTAGCCGAGCGAATGCTTGTCGATGCAGAAAACGCTCAGCAGGCGATTCAAAACCAGCTCTTCCAAACTCAGCAGACTGTCCGATCCCTGGAAGGAGAGGTCAAGACGGTTTCTGATGAAGCGGATACCCGCAGAGCTCATTTGGAAAGTGCTTTAGAAAGGGTTCAGTTTCTGGAGAATCAGTTAAGTCTTGCCATTCAGAATAAAGATAAAAACTTTCAGGAATATCTGGTTGTTATTAGTGAGCTAAATACTGTTCGAACGCAGCTTGTAAGCAGTCAGGAGTTACAAAAGGAGCTGGAAACCCAATTGGAGAATGATCAGGCTGCTCAGCACATTCAGGTAAGGCGACTGGGGGCAGATCTGGAGAAACTGCAAAAAGAGAAAGCCCTGTTGATCAATAGCTCGGAAAAGATCGCTTCTGAGAATCGGTTGTATCGGGAGCAGGTTGCTCTTCTCACCCGGGAAGAGCAGATGGTCAGGGCGCGTTGGGTAGAGGCACACCAGTCGACTCAGCGTCTGAAGAATGTTGAAAAAGAACTTAAGGCTCAGGGTGAACTGCTTACAGAAACCAGAGTTCACTTACAGCATGAGGCTTCTTCCAGAAAAGTGCTGGAAGCGGAGCTCAATGGCTTTAAGCAGTGGGAAGCAAACGTTGCCAAAGAAAAAGCTTCGCTGGAGGCGCAGATCCAGCGTCTCAGGGATCAGAAAAAAACAGACCAGACTGAGCTCGTCAGGACAGCGCATCAGCTTGAAGAGAAAAAGTATGAGCTTAAATTGCTGCAGGAAAGTCATACCCGCCTTCAGGAGCATGTCAGTCAGGGTAAGCTTTCGAAACAGCAGTTGAGAACCGAACTGGATCGCGTGAGAGAAGAGATACTGAATAGAAACAGAGAGATCCGGGAAATTAGTGACCTTTTGCAGAAAACAAAAAGCGCCCTGGAAAGTTCAGAGCAGAAGGTTCTTGACCTCAAAGCAGAACAGGAGACCGTTCGCAGTCAAACCATGCAGGGGCCTGTCTCCAGTGCTATGACTCACGTGAATCAATTGACCGCTGATTTGGTGAATACCAGAGAGCAGCTAAAAAAGGTCGAAGAGCAAAAGTATAATCTGGAGCTACAGTTTCAGGGGCTCAGCAGTATGAATGAGAAGCTGCTGAAAGAAGCCGCTCAGTTTAATAACAAGCGGGGTCAGAAAAAAAGGGTCTGGCAACAGCAAATCAGGCAGGCTAAATATGAAGCTGAACAATGCCAGGCGCTTGCTAAACGATTCCAGCAAGAGTTGATCAGCAAGAACTCATCGGTTGATGAGATGAGTGAGAGGCTCAAGCAATTTGAAGAGGCGTTTGGTCAGGTTTCAGAAGAGTTAAACGTCAAAAAGCAGGAGGCAAATGCAGTCACCATTCAGCTTGAGTCGACCATGATAGAGTCTGAAGAACGAAGGCTAAAGCTGGAAGAGGTGGAACAGTCGAGGGCTAAACTGCAATTCAGGCTGGATTCCCTGACCGGCGAACTTGAAATGCTCAGATCAAAACCGAAAGGCGTTGATAAAGAAGTGCGCCAAAGAGTAGTTGATGAGCTTGCAAAAGCACAGGGCGAGGTTAAACAGCTACAGAGACTGCTGGGTGGCATTGACACCATTGAGGAAAAACTTCAGGCCGATGCTCAGGCATTGCCGAAGCTGAAAGATAAACTCAATGAGATTAATGAACAGCTGATGTTCCTCGAAGGGTCTCTGCAAAGGGTTCATGAATCGGTTCAAACTAAGGCTGAGGAGATTGCTCAGACCCTGTCACGGCTAAAGTCTGAATGGCAGGAGATGGCGGTCATGACTGGACAGGAAATGGTCGCTATCAAACGTCAGGTCGAACAGCTGCATGAGATGAGCTATCTACTGAAAGTCCGGGAGGTAGAGAGTCAGACCAGGACTCTGGAAACTCAAGTCAAGCTGGTAGAAGCTCTGAAAACGCTCAATGAGCTGCAAAAGGGCAGGGATTCTGAAGAGACTGACAAGTTGGCAGAAGAGTTGGTGGCTGCTGAAACCTTGCTGCAAGCATTAAGGGAGGAATCCGAAGAACTGTCACGAAGTCTCATGTCAATGCAGAATCATCCTGCTGTGCTGGTTGACGTTGATCCTGAAGACAGGGAGCTGGACCGACTGCGCAGTGAACTGTTGCTGGAGCAGCAAAAGTCAGAGGACTATGCCAGCCAGATCAGAGAGCTGAAAGTGCAGTTTGTGCGACAGAGTTCTGAAATGCAGCCGTCTGATACCCCTGATGAAGAGTATGCCCTGACAATTTTGGAAGTGGTTAAAAAGTACATTGCCCTTGATGAAAATGAAGCCCGTCCGGGCACAGGTCTTGAAACTCTGTTGACTGATCCTCTGGATTATATTTACCGCATTGATGATTCAGACGACAATGACCGGGACTGGGAGACCGAGCTGGCTGGCGAAGAAGCTCCTGAGAGCTGGCACCTGGCCCTGAAAGAAGAACAGCAACGCTCCAGAGCTTACTTCAAAGAGTTGATGGCCTTTCGGACTTATTTGGTTGCTGAACTGGGGTATCGTGGATTAAAAACAATGGCGCTGGAAGAGTGCAGGGTGGAGCTGGAAGGCATCATCAGTGATTATCTTGGAATATCGGAAGAGCTTAAAGAAATCTCTCTGACGAATTCACCCGTGACGACAACGATGCCTTCGTCATCGCGGGTGCCGCCCGATAGATTGCCAGACCTGGAGTGGGATAATTATGGTGATTTAAGGGGGTCTTCAGATTTGTCGGAGGATGCAGCTCATTCTGATGATGGTATGCAATACGAACCGACCCGGCCTGAAAGTTGGAGCAGCTTTGAGGATTATTATGAGAATGATGAGCTCGGGCAACAGAGACGTGAAGATCATGAACCAGAAATGAACGATCAGCAAGAGCTCAACCAGAAAGTGCTCTCTGTACTGGGTGAACTGGAGAACATTGACCATGAGCTTGCAGAGCTGGGTCAATCTGAGCAAATCGCGGCTTCTTCTATTGGTAAAGAGACTGGGACAGACAGCCGGCGAGCCAGACTGGAGGAAAGGAAAGCAGAACTGAGTGCCTGGCTCCTTCAGGAAGACGTTTACACAGTGATGCAAAAGTTTCGTTAGGAAACGGGCTGTGTACATCTGTTTGTTGAAATAACAACCCTGTTAGTCAAATCCTGAAAATAATCAGTCATAGTCCCCCGAAGGAATTCAATCAGTACTCCGGGGGAAGGATTATGGCCGAAAAATTACTCAAATCAACATTCGTATTGGTCATGCTGCTGGCAGCCGTTGTGTTGCCTGTGCCCGTGCTGGCTATTGATCCGGCCTTACTTGTGACCGGAGGAACGGCCCTTCTGGGGACGGGGCTTGGCGGGCTCTCCTATAGGCTTGGTCAATGGTTGTTCAGTCCGGATAACGGCAGTGACGATAACTCTGCTCCGTTAATAGTTGAACCGGTATCCTTTTTTAATCCCGGTGAGGACAAGCCTTATGAAGTCACTCTCAGGCTCCTTGAAAGTGATGATGGTGGCGGAGGCGGTGGCGATGGTGGAGAAGCCGGGCATGATGAGAAATCTGGATCAGAATCCAGAGATAATATCCCGCTGAGCCCTGAAAGCCCTGAAGGTTCTGAGAAGTCTGAAAAACATAATGAGGCTGTAAAAGGTGCTCAGGAAAAGTGGATGGTCATTAAGGTTGAGAAAGGGGCTGCCAGTCGTGCATTGCAGTCAACGATTAATGAGCCCCTGCCTGAAGTCGGAGAGGTGCTCTATCATCCGAGCCCCAGCGCTCAGGCGACATTAAATGCGACACGTCATCTGGAAATGGCTGCTACTCAGGCATTGTTCAACCAGATGAGTGATCTGCGCCAGATTATGGATTTCTACCGCAGCGGTCAGGCTTTTCTTCTTAATAGTGCCAGTTTGGATCAATACACGTTGAAAGCAGGCAATCAGACCATCACAGAGCAGTTGCAGAGTGATGGCGGCAGTCAGTGGCACAGCTTTGTGCAAACTTATGGCTCGAAATCCCATTATTCATCACTGCCTGGCCTGGAAGAAATGAACGCCAACAGTTACGGGCTGAATGCCGGGGTTTTTAGTCAGGCCACTGAAAATACCATTGTCGGCCTGATGTTTGGTACCCGTAAAACGTCAGCCGTTTTCCAACAGAAATTGGGCTCGGGCTCGGTAGAATCTGTACATTTTGGTCCGTTCATGTCTTGGCAGAGGGATCAATGGCAGTTTGATGGAGCCCTGACTGTTGCTACCAAACAATACAGCAGCCAGCGTAAGCGGGCCGGGGGTGATCGGCTGCGAGCTGATCGCTCAGGCTTAGAGTGGAATGCTTACGGCGCCCTGGGTTATGACATCGACATGAATGACTGGCTCAATGGTCTTACCGTCACGCCAATGGTTGAGTTTCTTTACCATCATTCTGAGTCGGACAGCTTCAGAGAGAAAGGTCTGTCTGGTGAAGGAATGGCTGTGCGCGGGCAATCGTTTGACCAATGGGTTGTCCGGTTGGGCAGTGACTTTGTGTTACTGAATGAAATGGGGGATAAACCCTCAGCCCTGAAGCTCTCTGCGGGCTATCAGCAGCAGACTGTATTGAGTGAAAAGTCCAAATATACAGTCAATGACACTGAGGGGCACGGACAGTCAGAACATCTGTTTCAGGAGATCAACGACACGGGGTTGTATCTGAGTCTGGGCTACCATGGCGAAATGTCTGAGCAATCTGCTCTGAGCATGAATTATACGTTGATTCGATCCAGTCGTAGTATCAGTGACGGCCTTCAACTGGGTTATACACGATCTTTCTAGTCAATCAGTCTGACAGTGGCTTATTAGACGCTTTTCGTGCTCAGCCCGCTATGTCTGCGGGCTAATTTACCTGAGCAAGGTTAAATCACCTTTGAATAAAGGTTCTGCCGTTGTTGTGTCTGCTGTTTGAAATAACCATCAAACTGCATGCAGATGTTTCTGATCAGCATCTTGCCCCTGGGCTCGACTTTAATCCCCTGACCATTCAAAGAAACCAGCCCATCGTTGGCCATGGGTCTCAGTGCTTCCAGTGCATCAGAGAAATAGTCACTGAACTTGAGGTCATAACGTTCTTCGACTTCAGCAAAGTTCAGTTTGAAATGGCAGATCAGTTGGTTAATGACACTTTGACGAATCTCATCATCACGATTCATGGTCAAACCACGGTAGATCGGCAGGCGGGCTTCATTGATTGAGTTTTGATAAGCCTCCATGCTGACATGGTTTTGCGTATAAACACCGCCTACCTTACTGATAGAGGAAACGCCCATGGCAATCAGGTCGCAGTGACTGTGCGTGGTATAGCCCTGGAAGTTTCTGTGCAGGGTGCCTGTTTCCTGGGCGACGGCCAGCTCGTCATCGTTCAGGGCAAAGTGATCCATACCGATGAAGACATAGCCTCGCGCTACCAGCTTTTTGGTGGCCTGATGCAGAATGTCCAGCTTTTCCTCAGAAGAGGGCAGGTCGGCCTCGTTAATTCGTCTCTGTGGTTTGAAGCGATGTGGCAGGTGAGCGTAGTTAAACAATGACAGTCGGTCTGGTGCCATCCCGATCACACGGTTTACGGTACTCATGAAACCGTCAACGGTCTGATGAGGCAGGCCGTAGATCAAATCCATATGCACTGACCTGAAAGCCATCGTTCTGGCGGCATCCAGAACAGACTGAACCTGCTCTTCGGGTTGCACCCGATTGATGGCTTGCTGAACCTTCTCGTCAAGATCCTGTACGCCGATGCTGATACGGTTAAAGCCCTCGTCACGCAGACGGGACATCATGACCCAGTCCACCTCGCGGGGGTCCAGCTCAATGGAAAAGTCAGCATGACTTTGATAGCTGAAGTTAAAGACGGACCTTAGCTTGTCCATCACCGCAGAAATCTGGTCCGGGCTCAGAAACGTTGGAGTGCCACCACCAAAATGAAGCTGCTCTACTCTCTGATCCTGGCCGAACAGACTGGCTTGCATGTCGATCTCGCGAAACAGGTAGTCGAGGTACTCTTTGGCTTTGTAACGGTGCTTGGTGACTATCTTGTTGCAGCCACAGTAGTAGCAAACGTGGCTGCAGAAAGGTATGTGTATATAAAGGGACAGGGGATTATTGGTCGCACTGCTTCTCCGGGCGCTGGACTCATAGTGCCCGGGGTTAAACCCCTCCTGAAACTGAACGGCAGTGGGGTATGACGTATATCTTGGGCCACTGAGGTCGTATTTTTTGATCAGACCTGTATCCCATACGGGGGCTGTACTCATGTTAACTCTCGAATTGGTTACCGCTCATCTGGCTGGACGCTATTGATGACTATCCAGGTAAACAGCCGATTGACCGGTTCTTTTTATTAACAGTTTAAAGACTAAAAAGCCAAATGTATTTGACGTGTGTCAATAAGTAGGTGGCGCAATTCATTCCGGTTTCAATGCTTTCAGGTCGCCGGATTCCAGCGCGGGAACGGGTTGTCTCTTTGGCTGTGTATTCAGGAAAAAGGCGGTTAGAAATGCTAACCGGAATGTCATTAACAGGTTTTTGCAAGAAGGCTAAGGTCAATTTATAGCAAAGCAGGGAATTCGCTTCACTGGAAACCTGAGAGTTCATACAGCCAACCGGGAACTTTTAATGTCCGTTGCCTGTCTATAACTATAAATTATCACGGAGAATAGATTATGACTTACGGATTAACACCAACAACAGGTAGCGGTGCAACCAAAGCTGAATTTCATCCCCCGCAGAACACTTCAGCGGGGTCCGATAACTGTCCGGCGACAACATCGAACGGTCGACGTTTGGTTGAGGTTGAGCCTGCATCTAATACAAATAATACCAGCCCTGCAGGATCCTCTCCGCGCCAGCCTGTTTCATTTGATCAACGTACCTGTCAGTGGTTGGAAGCACTCCCAAGCTTTACAGGCCGGAATGCAACCGATGTAAATCAGGCTGCAAACACTGGCAAAGTTTTTGAACAAAACGGAAAAATCCCTGTTGAGTTTATTAAGGAAATGACCAACCTGCTGTTAGAGGAAGGAAGATTTGCGCTTGAAGAATTATCCCGATTAAAAGAAGAGGAAGATGCACTGTCATTTTTATTGACCCCCGAAGAGGTAGAAAACAAGGACGGCAGTAGCTTCAGCCTCAGTGAAGAGATAAATACAGCTGATTTTGAGGTTAGGGGCGTCCCGGTAAAAGATCTTGAGGAGTTTACACTGGAGCCAGACATTGAGCCAAAGGCAAAAACATTTTACTCATTTATGGAGGGGGAACAGGACAGTGTAAAAACATTCCTTGGATTTGGAATCCTGGAAAGTGGGCATCCATTCAAATTCGAAGAAGATTATAATTACAGTGAATTGGGTTCTGCAAACCCACCATGTATTACTATTGCACCTGACTGGAACAGTCTGATTGATAATTTAGATGATTATGATCTGAAAGAATTTCTGGAAAATATGAGTCAATACAATTCTAAATTGCTCGACGATTGGCTAAAAATCACCCCATCAGGCAGCCTTAATGATATACGTGATAAATTGAAAATTGTTTTAAGTCCCGATTTATTGGGTATGTTCTGTCAGCAGGTGATCAATAGGATCAATAATTGAGCCACCTGCTCAAAACGGGCTGTCGCCTGTCAAAAAATGTAGATCATCATGGAGGATATATTATGACTTACGGAGTAACACCAACAACAAGTAGTGCCGCAGCCAGAGTGGAATTTCAACCGCCGCAGTTTAGTGTAGCGGGATCCGCTAGCTGTTCGACAACAACATCGGGTGGTCGAAGTCTGGCTGGTGTAGTGCCCACAATTTATATAAGTCCGACAAGACTCGGTCCGTTCCAAGCGTATATTCCAACTTTTCAACGTCTTTGTGCGCCTTTCGAAATCAGATTTAACTTCATATGTCAGCCTGCAGGACGTGCAATCGAGTATCCAAGCAGCATGGACGGCAGAGATGTACCTCGTTTCGAGCCGTATCTTGATCAAATAATTCGAAATTCGGCCATGGCGGTCGGTGGATTAAATCAAGATTCATTTGTTTATGAGGATGAGCCGCAAAGGCCGCAGCCTGATGTTTTTGTGGCTGAGCCGGGAGGGCCGGGGCGTAATTATTATCAGTTATTGCAACAAGCAGCAGCACCGATTTCAAGGGGGAGGGGAGCAGCAAGAAAAGGCTGAAGCAGTCGTTGGCTATGACAAACAAAAAGCCTGAAGCCGATGGCAGGGCGCTTCGCAAGCCTTCTGAAAATCATCAGAATGGTGTTTAAAACTTGTTCCCACGCTGAGACCCAGAGGGCCTGAAAGCGTGGGAAATGAGTCAACCTCATCAATCACTACATTGAAAGAGCATTCACTTCCGCTCCGACAGCCTGTGATCAGTCTATGCTAGACAACCAATAATATTGGGTTCAACCGGGAGAGTGCGTTTTGTGGGTTATTGGCGTTTGCAGTCTTGTATTGCTTAAGGTGCTGTTCAGTGTTGTCACCTATTCCGGAGTGATTACCTGGGAAGAGATTCAGTCAGATTATATTGATACCCGTAGAAGTCCTGTCCAGCTGATGGCTTACCTGAGCTATCTGTCTCGATTGAAGCTGAGTGGGATATCGCCTGAAACGGCTGTGCTGGAGAATGTTTTCAACCTATCGAACCAAAGGGCGCTGGAGTGCAGTGATGGTCATTGTGTGCTGGAAAGCCAACTGGTATTTAACCGTTATCCCTACTGGCTGGAAGACGACGTAGTGCATCTGTTGTTGTTTATGTCCGGCAAGGACTGGCAGGAAAAGTCTTTGCAGGAAGAGTCAAACGGGTTGTTGAAGAAAAGTCTTGGCGAGTTAGTGTCAAGGTACTCTCTGGAATGGCGAATCTATGTGAATCCACCCCATAAACGATCAGTGGGACTCGCTCATGCACACATCTTCCTCAAAGGTGTGAACTCAGAAGAAATTGCTCATCAGGTCAAACGGGCTCTGATGTCTGGTAAAGCAGGGCATGAGCTCTGATAGCTCAGACAACCAGAAGCCTGGCTGATAATAGCGCTGGCCAAGGCGACATCGTATTGATGACGGCAGAACATTGAGGATGAAAATTGCTCCGTGACGAATCACCACCAGAAACTTTTCGACATTTGAGGCGAAGCAACGAATTTGCTGTTCCAGAAAGCTACGAAGTTTCTATGGGCAACCATGAACTTTAATGTCCTTTGACTGTCCAAAGGCGCAGGTAACCGAGAACTTTAATGTCTGTTGCCTGTTCAGAACCATAGATCTTCATAGAGGATATATTATGACTTACGGAGTAAAAACAACAATCAGCGCCGCAACCAGACCGGTATTTGAACCGTCACGGTATTGCGCAGCGAAGTCCAATACCATGCCCTCAACAAAAAGTGGTCGAAGCCTGCTGAAGATTGAGCTTGCACCTGATCTGAATCGAATAAATCACGAGCCGGTCCGTCCTTACGTTCCAGCTGTTCGACGTTATGGTCCATATTCACAGGCATTTTCAGGCATTACAGGCCAGGAAACAGCTAAAAGTCAGGCTGAAGCATCACCAATGGCTCTGACCAATAAAAAGCTCGATGCCATGAGAAGACTCTTTAACTAAAGCCACTGACATAGCAGCTGGTATCACTCATTGTTCGGTTGTTTCAGAGGCTTTCAGGCCAACAGATATCAAAAGAATGATATCTGTTGGCCTTGGGTTTTACGACACTGTTTGTCTATGTGCGTATTAAAAGAGAACTTGGCAAGATCGTTTACACCCGACCTTAGCCTGAAACTAAGTGGGCAGCAGAGTCAACTCACTTGAGTAGTGTCGGCAAGGGTTAACAGTGTTAGTTGTATTAGTCCAGAGACAATGATCTTCCCTCGATAAAATGGACACAGGTCTACAGCTAAGTTGTCGTGGCGCAGCTGGCCTTGCTCGGAATGTACATCATTTGGAGTTGACTTAACTTTGCGCTCATCAGCCACGAGCTGTCCCTCAAAATATTCCTCGCGCCAACGAGACTACATATAGGGATGAATGTCGAGTGCTTCAGCGACATCCTTCAACATTTTGTTGGGTCTAATGGTCATTCTAACAGCCGACACTTTAAATTCGTTGGTGTATTGGAGAGTTTTTTTCACAGTTTTATAAGCAGGCACGTGATTACCGTTTCAGTTGGATTTGAGTGTCCACTAAAATGGGGGAGGTTCACAATCGACTGGATTTTGTTATTAGGCGGCGTGGCTTATTTCTTGAGGTGGTTCACGATAATGGTGAGAGTGTCTTCTATTTTGTCGAAGCGTTCACGAGTTTCTTGTTTGAACTGGTCAAAGTGTTTTTCTTGCTGGTCAAAGCGTTCGTCAATCTTGACAAAGCGTTCGTCAATTTGGGCAAAGCGTTTTTCTTGTTGGTCAAAACGTTTGTCTATACGAGCGAACCCTTGGTGCATTTCAGCACGGGTTTTGCTGGCGTAGCTGACAATACCCGTCAGGGTGTCTCGAATATGGTCAAGCTCTGTTTCGTTCGGTTGTTCAGCGTTTAAGCTCATGTTGTACTCCTGTCAAATGAGTGAGAAAGACAGCTTAGCAGACTTTGAGAAAGGGTGCAGAGAAACTTAACATGGGGATATACAGCATACGCGGCATAATATCATTAACAACCGAATCAAGAAGGATACTATCATGTCTGGGAAAGCAACTCCTGGAGAAATCGCAAAGGCCGATCATGGCATCCTCATGGCCAAGTCTCATACGACATTGTTGCTATCTAATCAAACGGTTTAATTGGTAAAGAAAGCGACTTTCTTTTCAAAGTTGATGGGTTTATTCAAAAATCGACATGAAGAGAGTGCATAAAACAAAATGCTTTCTGATTCATTTTGAGATGGATTATTAAAAGATGAGAATGCTGGTTCTCACCTCAATAAATCCGGAATCAGTTGTTATTTGTCCAGTTCACAATAATGTTATTTGTCATACCAAACGGTACTGGCGAAATGTTACCGCTATCTGGAGCTCTGTTGGCTCAGACACCTACATAGAATGGCCGCCATGTCCGATTGAGAGTATGGACATGACCCATACCTGATGTGGACCGGGAATACTGTAAAGGCCAAAGAGAATCATCATAATGCCGGCAATGTTGCGGGTCATGCTGGCTTGAATAACAGACGTCAGTTGCCTTGCAAATATTCCGGTCAGAAACACAGAGGGCAAGGTGCCCAGCCCAAAAGCGGCCATTAACAAGGCAGATTGGGTCGGGTTGTTCTGAGTGGCGGACCAGATGAGCGTGCTGTAAACCAGTCCACAGGGAAGCCAGCCCCATAAGGCACCCAGGGTCAGGGCATCAGGCGTGCTGCGAATGGGCAGAAGTTTGCTGGCGAGCGGTTGAATGTGTTTCCAGAGGTGTTGTCCCAGCTTTTCCATTTTCATCAGGCCTTTCCACCAGCCGGTGATGTAAAGACCCATGGCGATCAGCATTCCGCTAGCAATGATTCGAAGCGAGGATTGCATGGCTTCACTGGCATCCCCGAGAAACCAGCCCACTAATCCAAACAGCAGGCCCGCCAAGGCATAACTGCTGATTCGGCCTATGTGATAAGTCAGCATTAACCAGCTGGTTTCAGCTTTTGAGCGTCCTCTGAGTGACAGGCTGAGGGCTGAGGTGATACCTCCGCACATGCCAATGCAGTGAGTGCTGCCCAGCAAGCCAAGGGTGGTTGCGGCTAGTAGAGTTGGCGCTTCCGTCATAGCTATCTATCTGCTCAAGGCTGTTCATCTGCTCAGGGCTGTTAATCTGCTCAGAGCTGTTCCCAATCAGTCTTTTTTGGTTGGACGACTGACTTTTGGCTGGTCGTCGTCAAACAGAATGTTGTGGGCGGGTCCTTCCAGATCATCAAACTGGTCATTATCTACTGCCCATAGAAATATCCCTACAGCAAGGGCAATCAGCAATACGGCTATTGGTATAAGAATGATCAGGCTTTCCATAGGGGTACTATACCTTTACAGCAACTTGCAGGTTATCCGCATTTTCACTGCCATTATTCTGGCTTGCCAGTTGTTCTTCCCGGGAAGCAGGCTTTTTATCTCTGTTGAGTCGCAGGGCGTTGCCCACCACCAGCAGAGAACTTAATGCCATGCCAATCGCAGCCATCCAGGGGGCAATCATAGCTGCTGCTGCCAGTGGCAGGGCGGTTATATTGTAACCCAATGACCAGGCCAGATTCTGACGAATGATCTTGCGGGTACGTCTGACCAGATCAAAGGCGTCTATCAAACGACCAAGGTCGTCGGACAGAAGTACGGCGTCGGCACTGGTCTTGGCCAGGTCTGAAGCATTACCCATAGCCAGAGAGACGTCTGCACCGGCCAGCACCGGTACATCATTAATGCCATCACCCACCATCAGAACATGCTCGCCGTCAGCCTGTCGCTGGCGAATAAACATCAGTTTGTCGTCCGGACTGGCCTGAGAGTGCCATTGTTCAATGGCTAACTGTTGGGAGACTGATGCTACCACCGGTTCCTGATCACCACTGAGCAGCGTCACCTTGAAACCGGAATCTTTTAACCGACGAATGACGTGGGCCGCTTCTGGCCTGAGGCTGTCAGTTAGTTTGAACCAACACAGTGGCAAGTCATTCTCAGACATGAGTAGCCATTGTCCTTCCTGCTTCGGGCGTGCAGGTATATTTGTTTGACAGCAGAAATCGGGACGGCCCATTTTGTAATGGTTGGCACCGATTCTCGCTTCGATGCCCCGACCGGTATGACTGACCACTTCTTCAGCCCTGAGGTCAGTCGCGACTGCAAAAGCCCTGGCAATGGGATGTTCCGAATGCGCTTCAATGGCTGAGGCAATGGCAAGCAGCTTGGACTCAGAGTGATGGCAGCCAGCAACAGGATAAGTGCCTTCCAGTTTTAAACGACCTTGGGTCAAAGTGCCGGTTTTATCAAAAACAATGTGGGTGATTTTGCCCAGACCTTCGAGAACATGACCCCGGGTGACCAGGAATCCCAGTTTATGCAGATAGCCTGTCGCTGCCGTCAGAGCTGTTGGCGTTGCCAGAGAGAGGGCACAGGGGCAGGTTACTACCAGTACGGACAGGGTGATCCAGAACGCATCTTCTGCCACGACACCCGACCAGTACCAGTAAACGACAGTTGCTGTCACCAGAACAGAAGCCACAAAGTAACCGGCAACACGATCTGCCAGTCGGGCAATGGCAGGTTTGTCCTGTTGGGCATGTTTTAGCAGTTTGAGAATCGCAGACATCCGGGTTTCTTCACCTACATGGGTGATTTCAAGCTCAAGGGCGTTGTCGATATTGAGACTGCCGCCCATCACTGACTCGCCTATGCTGCGGGCTATTGGCAGATATTCGCCTGTCAGCATGGATTCATCGACACTACTACTCCCTCGCAATATAACAGCATCAGCGGGAATGGAATCACCGGGTAATACCCGTACATGGTCTTTGGGTTTCAGATCAATGATCGGGACTCGAACATACTCTTTACCCTCTTTTTTCAGGCAGCTGGAGGGCAGCAGGTTGCTTAGGGCCCGGGCTGCACGAGAGGTTGAATGTCTCGCACGAAGCTCCAGATAACGACCGGACAACAGGAAGAAAGTAAACATAGATACCGAGTCAAAATAAACTTCACCACTTCCGTTAACGGTTGCCCAGAGGCTGGCAACATAGGCTCCACCAATGGCAATGGAGACCGGCACATCCATGCTGAGATGGCGGGTTCGGAAATCTCGCAGGGCTGCTTTGAAAAAAGGTGCCGCTGAGTAGAGTATGACCGGAGTGGCCACCAGAGCACTGACATACCGGATCAGATCCCGATAGGGGGCCGTCATGTCGTTACTGATCGCTCCGGAGTAGAGCGCGATGGCATACATCATGACCTGCATGGTGCCAATACCGGCAATGGCGAGGCGTCGTATGAATACGCGGTTCTCTTGCTTGAGCATGGCTTCCTGGCGATCAGCGCGCCAGGGGTAGGCTTTATAACCAATCTGATGAATGGCGATCAGAATATCGCTGAGTGGTGTCTGTGCGTTATTCCAGCTGATCTGGGCTTCATGAGTACTCAGGTTAACAGAGACTTTTTCGACACCTTCGATCAGACTAATATGATTCTCCAACAACCAGACACAGGCAGCACAGGTGATGCCCTCTATCAACAGGCTGGCCTGTCTTTCGGACTCACCGTTGCTGATCACAAAGTCCTGCTGAATATCATTCCGGTCGTAAAGCCGGAGTTCTTCTTCCAGCCGCTGGCTGAGCGTATTGGCCTGCAGACCGGGGTCGGTGCGGTGCTGGTAATAGCTGTCCAGTCCGCCGGCAATGATGGCTTCAGTCACCATCTTGCAGCCCGGGCAACACATGGGCTGCTGAACACCTTCAACCGTCGCCGTGTAAGGGGGTGTCCCTTCGATAGGCAGGTGACAATGGAAACAGTAGCAATTTTCAGAATGTTTACTCATCCACTCAGCCCAAAATGCTTCAAGGTTTAGAGCTACCGCGCGGCAGCAGCTCGCTGGCAACACCGGCTTTCAGCACCAGGGGCTGATTCAGGCGCCAGCCTGTTTCGTAACCGACTTCAGGAATAAGTTCGTCCAGAGTTTCCAACTGGACATAGGTTTTTCCCTCGACCGCTTCATCAATCTGACCCACATATATCTGGGTGGACTCGTCACCGGAGATAGAACGGTTAACCATGATGACTTTGTCCTGGTCGGCGAATACTGGAGAAAGCAGGCTGAGCTTTAATTGTTGTGGCCATTCGCTGAGGTTGCCGTTTACGGTGATTCGAACCTCACCTGTCAGATCGTCGATCAGCAAGTTGGCCCGAATTCCAAGGTCATTGGCGTTGTGATCACGGGTAAGATCTTCATTGATCTGTTTACCTGTTTTGTAATAGTCATCGACCACCACACTGTCCTGAATCTTGAACGCATAGTAAGTCCGGTAACTGCCCCAAACAAAGGTGACCGCCAGTACTCCCAGAATTCCCCATACCCAGGGCTCCTGGTACCAACGGGTGACGGGTTCATTCTTCACAAGGCTCATAATCGTTACTACCTGTCTTCAGATTTGCGGAGCAAGGAATCGACTTTCGGCACTTACAGGCTGAATGTCCGGCTGATCACTGCTGATTATAAATTCAATATCACGGCTGCCGGAATGGACAGAACCCGCAGGCAAGACCAGCCGAACTACGTGTTGCGCAACTTCGCCGGCATTGACCGTAAAGCTCATATCACCTTTGGTGCTCAAATCCCCTATGTCCCTGACACTGATGGTCATGGTCAGCGTGCGCTGATCCTTGTTGGCCAGTTTGAGGATATAGGTATTTTCAATGCTGCCATCGGAGGTGGTGCGATAAAGCTGATTGCGGTCTCTGAGAATGTCCAGTTCCAGTGCGGAGCGATTGTTCAGGCTCCCTGCAAAGAGTCCGATCATTGCCAGCAGGGCGACGGTGTAACCTATCAGTCTCGGGCGCAGGAAATGGGTCTTCTTACCTGAAAGCTCATTGTCTGTGGTGTAGCGGATCAGGCCTTTATCGTAGCCCATCTTGTCCATAATGTTATCGCAGGCATCGATACAGGCCGCACATCCAATGCAGCCGATTTGCAGTCCGTTCCTGATATCAATACCGGTCGGGCAGACCTGGACGCAGACGCTACAGTCAATACAGTCACCCAAACCCTGACTTTTGGGGTTCACACCTTTTTTGCGTGAACCCCGGTTTTCACCGCGCTTATGATCGTAAGCGACCACCAGAGTATCCCGGTCGAACATCACACTCTGGAATCGTGCATAAGGGCACATGTGCAGGCAGACCATCTCTCTCAGATAGCCAGCATTACCATAGGTCGCAAAGGTAAAAAAGCCCAGCCAGAAAAGTGCCCAGGGGCTGACTTCCAGAGACAACATATTCGGAACCAGTTCCCGAATCGGAGTAAAGTAACCGACAAACGTGATAGCAGTGGCAACAGAAACACCCAGCCAGATACCATGCTTCGCCAGTTTGCGCAGAACTTTTTCTGCCGACATCGGAGCTTTGTCCCTGCGCATTCGCTGGTTGCGGTCACCTTCTGTGACCTTCTCTGCCCACATGAATACCCAGGTGAATACACTCTGTGGGCAGGTATAGCCACACCAGATCCGGCCGGCAAACACCGTGATGGCAAACAGACCAAAAGCGCAGATAATCAACAACCATGACAGCAGAATAAAGTCCTGCGGCCAGAAAGTAGCGGAAAAGATATGAAACTTGCGCTCCGGCAAGTCAAACAGAACAGCCTGTCGACCATCCAGGTTAAGCCAGGCCGTGCCAAAATACAGAAGGAACAACAGCGCTCCCCCGAGCAGCCTGAGATTGCGAAAGTACCCCTGGAAACTGCGTGTGTAGATTTTGTCCGGCTTTTGATACAGGTCAATTAATTCCGGTCCACTGGATTGGATCTGTTGGTCTGACTCTGGCATATCACTTCACTGCCCTGATGGTCGTTATAAATCGTCCATTGAACCTGGCTCTTCTCACCGTGAATGTAAGAAGTGGTCCTTCGAACTGCATCTTAACAGGACGCTATTGGTAATTCGGCGTTATCTTACCTGATAAAAAAAACCACAGCCAGACAGCTGTGGTTTTCATGACAAGGTGGCGAATCAGAGACAGTTAATCTGTCTCTTTTTCGTTGTCCTTGTTGTCTTCGTCGAGACTGAATACGTAGGTAGCGACCAGGTGGACTTTTTCCTTGCCGAGAATGTCTTTCCAGGCCGGCATCACACCGTTACGACCATTACGAATGGTGTATTCCACCTGAGCCTGGCTGGAACCATATAGCCAGACTTCATCGGTCAGGTCAGGTGCCCCCAGTAGCTGGTTGCCTTTGCCGTCGGCGTTGTGACATACCGCACAAGTCGTGTCATAAATCTTCTTGCCCGCTGTCATTGTGGCCGGGGCAACTTTGTCTACCAGACCCGCATTAGCACGGATGAAGGTAGCAACGTCACGAACGCCTTTCTCGCCAATCACCGCGCCCCAGGCAGGCATCTGCCCGTTACGGCCTTCCATGATCGTGGTGGTGATCGCGTCAGCCGTGCCGCCGTATAGCCAGTCGTCATCAGTCAGGTTCGGGAAGCCGAAGGCACCGGCGGCATCACTGCCGTGACACAGGGCGCAGTTGTTCAGGAAGATACGCTCACCCATCTTGACGGCTTTAGGGTTGTTTACCAGCTCTTCAATCGGAGTATTAGCGTACTGTTCAAACAGTGGCTGATAACGACGATCATGTTTTTGCTGATGGCGTTCCAACTCACCGGTAGAGGTCCAGTCCAGAAAGCCCTTCCAGTTACCAAGACCCGGATACAGAGCCAGGTAACCGGCAGAAAATACGATGGTACCGACAAACAGAGCCAGCCACCATTTGGGCATCGGATTATCCAGCTCTTCGATACCGTCGTAGGCGTGCCCGGTGGTTTCAGTTGTTGTCTCTTCGCGCTGTTGCCTCCAGGTAGTAAACAGCACATAGATTACAAATGCCAGGCAGGCCAGAGTAAGGATGACAACCCACCCACTCCAGAAACTACTCATCATTGTATGGCCCCTTTGTCCTTGTCTGCGTGCTCAGTCTTTGCCAAGCCACTGGCGTGTCGTGTATTTATATGAGCTTCGTCGTCTGCAAACGGCAGTGATGCTGCTTCATTAAAGTCCCGCTTCTTATGGCCACTGTATGCCCAGAAACATACCCCCAGAAAGGCAATCATGGCTAAAACAGTGGACAGTCCTCTCAGATCATTAATATCCATGAGTGTCACCGTTTATTCTGTAGTGCGGTGCCCAGTGACTGCAGATAAGCCACTACGGCGTCCATTTCAGTGCGACCCTTGACTGCGGCTGTAGCACCTTCGATGTCATCATCGGTGTAAGGTACGCCCAGGCCTCTCAGAACTTCCATTTTCTTGCCGGTCAGTTTGCCGTCCAGAACGTTTTCGTTCAGCCATGGGTAAGATGGCATGATGGACTCGGGGACAACGTCTCTCGGGTTATTCAGGTGAGCACGGTGCCACTCGTCAGAGTAACGACCGCCAACACGGGCCAGGTCCGGACCGGTTCGCTTGGAACCCCAAAGGAACGGATGATCGTAAACAGACTCGCCGGCTACAGAGTAGTGGCCGTAACGCTCTACTTCAGCACGCAGAGGGCGCACCATTTGTGAGTGACAACCTACGCAGCCTTCACGGATATAGATGTCACGACCTTCCAGCTGAAGAGCAGTGTAAGGCTTAAGGCCTGCCACCGGCTCAGTGGTGGTTTTCTGGAAAAACAGGGGCACGATCTCAACCAGGCCGCCAAAGCTGATGGCTACTACGATCAGCGCCACCATCAAACCAAGATTTTTTTCGACTAAATCATGTTTTTTCATGGTGAACTCCCCCGTCAGGCCATCTGTGCAGGTGACGCCTGAGCTTCACCTTCCTGCTGGTTTTCACTGCCCAGTTTGACAGTGCGGTATAAGTTGTAAGCCATGATCAGCACACCTGCCAGGAAGAAGGCGCCACCGATTGCACGGACAACATAGCCAAAGTGGCTGGCGGTTACGGACTCGAGAAAACTGTAGGTCAGGGTGCCGTCGTTGTTTACAGCTCTCCACATCAGACCCTGGGTAATGCCGTTGACCCACATGGCCACTACGTAAAGGACGGTGCCGATGGTAGCCAGCCAGAAGTGAGTATTGATCAGACCAATACTGTACATCTGTTCACGACCACAAACCTTGGGAATCAGGTGGTACAGGGAGCCGAAAGAAACCATGGCAACCCAGCCCAATGCGCCGGAGTGCACATGACCGATGGTCCAGTCAGTGTAGTGAGACAGAGCGTTAACGGTTTTGATGGCCATCATTGGGCCTTCGAAGGTCGACATACCATAGAAGGACAGGGATACCACCAGGAAGCGCAGGATCGGGTCGGTACGCAGTTTGTGCCATGCGCCGGACAGTGTCATGATGCCGTTGATCATGCCTCCCCAGGAAGGTGCCAGCAGGATCAGGGACATCACCATACCCAGGCTCTGGGCCCAGTCGGGCAGGGCAGTGTAGTGCAGATGGTGCGGGCCCGCCCAGATGTAGATGGCGATCAGTGCCCAAAAATGTACGATAGACAGACGGTAAGAGTAAACCGGACGCTCAGCCTGCTTGGGAACGAAGTAGTACATCATGCCCAGGAAGCCGGCGGTCAGGAAAAAGCCGACCGCATTATGTCCGTACCACCACTGAATCATGGCGTCCATGGCGCCAGCGTAGGCAGAATAGGACTTGGTCAGGGTGACTGGAACAGAGGCGCTGTTGACAATGTGCAGAATCGCAACGGTGATGATGAAGGCACCGAAGAACCAGTTGGCCACGTAGATGTGCTTGGCCTTTCGCTTCATGATGGTGGCAAAGAACACAATTGCGTAGCTGACCCAGACAATGGCAATCAGGATATCGATTGGCCATTCCAGCTCGGCGTATTCCTTGGAAGAGGTCATGCCCATGGGCAGTGTGATGGCGGCCAGAACGATCACCAGCTGCCAGCCCCAGAACGTGAAAGATGCCAGTCCGGGCATGGCCAGGGTAGCCTGACAGGTCCTTTGGACGACATAGTAAGAGGTAGCGAAAAGGACGCAGCCTCCAAATGCAAAAATAACGGCGTTTGTGTGTAAGGGTCTCAGTCTGCCAAAACTGGTCCAGGGTAGATCAAGATTCAGTTCAGGGAATACCATCTGGGTAGCGATGAACAGTCCCATCCCCATCCCGACGATGGCCCAAACCACCGCCATGATGGCAAACTGCCTGACAACCTTGTAGTTATAGGTTGGCTGTATCGTTGCAGTGCTCATGCTCCGTGTTACCTTCGGGTTCTGCTAACAGTTATTACGACTTGGAGATAACCTGAGGCGTTGCAACTTAGACCGGAAATCCAGTAACACACTATGACCTTGGCTCTTGCCTTGACACTGTGCATAGTGTTTTTGTGGCCAAAGGAACCCTGTTCAGTTGCCAAAGGTTTCCGAACAGCCAAGGCGCATTGCTCTACTGGATTTCAGGCCAGATATTCTCTGCTACCGGCCAGCTCCCCCGGGTTGTCCGTAAGGCCGTACTTCCTGCTGATTCTTTATGTGTTAATAAAAAAATGCAGTTGACGAATTGAGTCGGAATATTTCTCTCATCAGGGCAGCGAAAAAGCTGCTCTCGTGAGTTCTCTGATATAAGACAGTTGTCAAGTTCACTGTTTGCCAGAGATCCTCAGGCTCTGGCTGAATGACTTGAGACTGACTTATTACCTTCAGACTCCGAGTGTTTTGATCCTGGGTTGGTATTCCTGGTCGTGCACACTTCTGGTTGTTATCCGGTCCTTATCGGTTGGCAGAGTTTTCTTATACTGCCAAACCCGTCGCAATCATACAGAAATATTGTTAGCCCTGCTAATGCTTTTTGGCTATGAGCGAGTGATATGTATTGAAATCTTTTGTGACAGCCTGTTTTGTATAGGAGATGTCAGGATTGCCATAGGATCAGGGCTGCATGAAGAGTGTGAGATAGATTTTTGCTGTCATTTTCTGCCATTGTCAGAGGATGTTCAGTTTTGTGTCATTGTCGGCAGAATCCGGAAGCACAAAAATTCATCGGAGGCTGAGATCAAAATTTATGTTCATGTCAAAGAGGCGATTACCTGCCTTGTTCGAGCCTGATTGATTCTGAAGCTTATTTGGGATATTTCAGGTAATCAAAAAAAAACTTCAGATTATTTGGAAACAACGACAATAGATTTTCTAAATTAGGTTGATGCTCAATAAAAGTGACAAGTGAGTTAATAGCCAGTAAAGGTAAAGATGATAAAATACTATTGAGTTCGGAAATGCTATTGGGGGGTGTTGGTATCTTGTGTATTAACATCCGCTCCCAATAATAATAAATAGTCAAATGCAGCCACTTTTTCTCACCAATAGCATGGTTAAACTCCCAGTTATAGTCATGAGCAGGACTTGCTCCGTGACTGAGTAATGTAACAATTTGAGATATCGTTGAAGCATCAGCCAAGATGTGTGAGATCGTCAGGCTGTTGTAAGTTTCTTTAGATGTAAATGAATTTGGATTTGCACCATTATTTAGCAGAAAAATAAGCATTTCCAGTGATCCAAAGCAAAGTGCATCGGGCAATGCATCCTGATCATATTCAAGTTGATAACCTTGGCCCATTAATTCTTTTACTTTGTTAAAATTATTTTCCCTAATGGCTTCCGTAAAATCTCCTGCCAGAGAGCATTTCATGAAAAAAAACAGCGTGAAGTAAAGTGCTCTCATTCTATAACGTCTATTTACAATGCAGAGTATGGACTTTAGTAGAATTGTGACTCTTGGCAAATTTGAGTGACGGTGGTTTTGTATTTGTCTATTGGTTGGAGAATCCCCCGTATCGGCCAAGCAACAATTGATCGTTATTGATTAGTGCAGCCTGCCAAAACTGATTGAGAATCATGGGGAGGGTGACTGTTTTCCAGAATGTTTATAGATAATTTGCACAGCCCTTTTATAAGAGCCTGCAAGGGAAAACCATACATATGTGCAAGTCCAAAATTATATTTTCTACCATCAGCCGTTTTATGAGAAAGTGAATGATTATGGATTTCGTTTGAAGTTTTCATTATCTCTGGATCTGGTCTTTTATTCTGATTGATATGTAAGAAATAGTTCTGGTATTTGTGATCATGTCTAGAAATAAAAAAATCCTCTGTCATTTCATACGGCTGCATAGCTGACCAATAGACTATTTCTAATGAGGTTCTATGTAGCCATTTTTCGAACTCTGTATTATCCAACTCAAGAGCTTGCTGTAAGCTTATTGTATCGGTTGCATAATATCCCCGGATAAAATGCTCAAGAATATCTCCGATGAATCTTTGTACATCTTCGACAGCTTTAGGATTTTGGTAATGAAACTCATGGGATAAACGTTTTCCACGAGCATAAACAATAACAATGGCAACGATATTATCCATAAGCGCATTAAAAAAAGCTAACAGGTTTCCGACTTTTGGAAAAAATTTAACATTTAAAGCATTTTCAGGGGGCAGGCTGTGCAATGTAGTTTCAAATATTTGGCTGTCACCAAGATCTCTCAAACCGGACCAGGATAAATCTGAGCGCTCAGTGTCTTCTACCCAGTTACAAATTGATCCGGGAAAAGCTTCATTATTGCAAAAATGATAAGAACTCAGTTGCCCTAAAGTCATCCATTTTGACAGACCTGACCATGCAACACATAAATCTTTTGTATGCTGCGATTTAATAAGGCTATCGAATGACAGTCCATATCTTGCATACTTCCCGATATCAATAGCTGCTTTTTTTAACCCTTCTTCGGACCTGTAATGAGGGTTTTTGGAATTTGATGGGTCTAATTGGCATGCATAATTAACATAATCTTTTGAAGCTGAGAAACAATAACCGTGTATGTGACCTTCAAATATTTCGAGCTCATCTTCCAATCTTTTATTAATGATATCCGCAGAAATAGAAAATAAACCTTTACTTAAAGGTATTTCGCTGGCGAAATTCTGATCTGAAAATAAGTGGTGCAAACTATTGTGCATTTTAAGTTCACGGGTGAACTCATTCCATGATTCATCTTTTCGTTGAAATTTAAGGTATAGTGTTTGGTTGTCAGGAAGAGTGAGCTGGATGGATCTTCCGCCACAAACTTTCTGAACTATGGAGTTATCTGATAGCATTAATTCTATTTCAAGATCCTCATTGCTTGAACTCTCTTTTAGAATTTGTTTTTTTATTTCTTTTTCGATTTTGTGCCCCATTTCAATGTCTGGAGGTAAAAAATGACTGTTTCTGTAACAGGCAATGATGAGGTCAGAGAAAAATGGATTCCGTGATTTATAATCCAAGCTGGCTGTTGCGTATAAAAGTTCTTGTGTTGCACAGGGAGGCAGGGGAAGGTTGTTTTTTGCTAATTCAATAATTTCATCCAGAAAACCTGCTGGGAATAAATGCTTGTCTTTTTTTGCTGCTTCATACAATCCAAAACGTCTGTCTAAGTGCGAATAATGAACGATATCTTCAATTTTACATCTCAATGCTTGTAACTTGGCAATTTTTTTAAACAAATTCTCTATTTTGTGTGTTGTACTGAATTCTTTTTGGAGTGTTTCCTGTTTTTTTCTACTAAAAAACCTGTTACCCAGTTTTATTATCAGATAGAGCCAGTCATCACCACTAAAATGTTCGGTATTGCCATCCAGATAATCTTTCATTAATGATATTTGGTGTTTTTCGCCAGCAGAGAAATAGCCTTCTGGTTTTTCTAACGTTTTGATTTTTATTGTTTTTCTGTGATAAAGACACTTTTGTTCAACTAGAAGAGAGCCATTTGTGGGCAATGGCTCTGTTTTTTTCGAGCTCACAGCTTCCTGACAGGTAGTATCTGCCCTTATAGGTTGTGGCTGAGGCTGTGAGTGGATTGATGATAAATGCATGGAAATAATGTTTTAAAAATACGATTTCATTCTTAGTCCATATTTTTCTGAAAAGGTTCAAAACTTTGTGCAGATTGTTGAATAAGGTGTATCACGTCGGCAAGCGAGCAAAGTGATGATACTGATCTGGATGGCGTTCCAATGCACAAGCGATATGTTTGAGTGACTTTTCTGAGCCTTCGAAAGATAACGCCACCATGAAGGTACAATCTGGATTTTTTGTTTTAATCCAGACACAGACTGTCTCTGGCACCCTTCAGGATGCATGCTCAAGCCTTGCCGTTATTGCAGAAGAGTTCTCGCTGGTACTGAAAGATCCGCCCTTCCGTTGCATAACAACCTGAGTGAAAGCCTGATTCGGGAATATGTCAGCGATGAAATGGGATTATCTGACAGATAGTTTAACAGGCGGTGAGCGCTTACCAAGGTAAAAAACTTGATTGCAAAGGCCTACGGTAGTCTAACATGTAGGCTTTGCACCAGTTTCTGAGACAATAACAATGCAGGAGTTTTGAATGTTTAGGCAATTATTTTTTTGGCTATTAGTATTCTATCTGCAAGACGTAAGAGCAGTTCAGGATTTACGGCTTTTTTTCGTTGTTGCGCCTTCTAACTTGAAATTTATGGTGGATGGCTGTTATGGATTTAATTCAGAGTTCAGCTACTTTATAAAAGATTTTAACGATGAATTTAAAGAGGGTCGTAAAGAAGTAGTAGTATTTGTTAAGCATTTAAAAAAAACGTTTTCTTGTTTTGTTATTCCTTCCCGCGAATTAGGTTTTATTGCTGAGGGTTCTGGTGATTATAATTTTTCACTGCATAATTTTCATTCTGAACCTGATGAACGACGCTTTACTCGATATATTATTGCCAGATCTTTGTGGTATCACCTTTTTTATACATCGTATTTGGAGCAAAAAGAAAATGAATTTAAGTTCGCTGAATCATTATTTAATAAAAATTCTGATTTGGAGGTTGTGCTGTTATTTAAGTGTTTTGGTGACAATGAATATAAGGAACATTGTAAAAGCTATTTATCAGATGCCCTTGAGGGATTTGGATGGAACCTTGAAACTAAAGTTAGAAGCAAAGAAAGTTGTATGTATATTAGAATTATTATTGCTCTTGGAAATGAGAGTTATAATAATCTCCAGTCCTTTCAGCTAGATTCCAATGTACGCTTGGATATTGAAAAGTCGGGTATACGAAGGCAAGGAGAGAAAAATAAAAGCTCTATGATTTTTTTTCCATCAACAGTATTCCAGAAAAACCCCTGTGAATCACTGGCTGCCAGCGACATACAGAATCAGGAAGACTACTGCGCTTTCGGAATGATTGGCTCAAATAATGCGTGTGTGTGGACATTTCCCAGAACCTACAGCCAGATGGAAAGCTTTGTTGAAGAGAGTGCCTGTGTCAGTACTGGTGCTACTGCTAAAAATGTCTATGAAGTGTGCAGAAAATTTACTAATACTTCGGCAGAAGCCTTGAATGGCGCCAAAGCCTTATGTGTTGTTCTGACGGGAATTTCCATTAGTTTCAAAAGAGAAAAGTCAGATGCTTACAACAGTCTGAAAAATACGAGTGAATATTTAAAAGAGCTTGGATTAGAGGTTCATAATATGCCAACGGATGGTTACTGTGGCTGGCATGCTATTTTGAGTTGGATCAGAAGTAATAGGTATGAGCTTTTGTCTGAAATGACTGAAAATTCAGATGATTTAACAGCGCAGAGAGTATTTGAATATTTTTCTGCCAGGGCTCAGGAAATGGTCGAGGAAGGTGATGAACGTGAGTTTATAGTATCAATGGCTAATGAAATGAATGGATCTAATCCCGATAGAATGTGGCTTGAAGATAATCATATTCGTTTCCTGATTGCCCCGTTTATCAACCAAAACATTTTAATGCTTGATATAGCTTCTAGTGATCCCACTCCGGGATGTCCTTTTCAGATTAGCTTGATAAGAGCAGATGGTGTTGATGTTATTTTTCAGAATCAAGATGAAGTTGTTAATGCGTTGCATGAAAATCGCCATTGTATGATGTTACTTCATGCTCATAATCATTGGTTGTTGATAATGCCTGATCGTCAATTGGCTACAAATCAAGCTACTCGTGGGAATGCAACTTCACAAGATATACCGAGAGAATGGTTGGAAATTGACTGGAGTACTGTCGTTGTTCCACATCTTCTTCTGAATAAGTAGCTCACTAAATGAAAGCCTGTTGTGATGCCCAGGTTCTCAGTTTTGAGCCAGTCATCATCACTGAAATGTTGGGCTCCTCTTGCGATCACAATTTTACCGCTCAGCTACTGAGGTCGTTCATTGCAGGGCTAAATGAGAATGATTATGCTGGTGCGTAAGCCCTGGTTGCCAGCCTCTGGTGCATGGCTTCTTCGATGGTATCACTGCACTTACCCGCAAGGCACACGCCGACCTCAGAAAAATCGGGATCGTAATCAACTCCGCACCATTACGACTTTGAACCAGTGTTCAGGAACTTTTTTTTATTTTGTTGCGTCTAAGTTAGTACAGGATGCAGATGCTCATTTATTTGGGCAGAAATGTTCATTTTGAGCGGGAGCTCGCTGATTTTTCCGGGCTGCAATGCATCAAGTTCAAAAAGCGCCTGCAAATTCTGGGCAGTTACCACGGAATAACCCAATAACCAGATAAAGGAGTATCTTATGAATAATCTTAACTCTTTTGGAACTAATGGATTTACTGTGAGGACTCACCAACAGCCAATGAAGTCAGGTAGGCAGAGTGTCGTCACGGAATGTTTTAATTACGATAAAGCCGATCGCTTTGTAAAAATCTCTGATACTAAATCGGAATTTTCTAAATACTGTTATAACGGCCCTACCTTAATCGATACCTCTCAGTATAGAGGTGGCAATGCGACTAGAGCATTGTCTTCGTATTCTATTAAGGCTTCTGATGATAGTTCTGAAAACAATGATAATAAAATCTTACAATTGGATATAGATGATAGTGAATGGGTTGGGATCAATGAGAATGTTCAAGCAATAAGGCTTAGTGGTTGCGTATTCCTCATTCATGTTCCTTATAATGCTAAATCCTATTATGCCTGGCATCTTAACTCGCTGCACAGGAAAATTTTATCAGACAAAACAACAGCAGCCGTCTGCATGTCTGGGGATACTACTGAAGTTAAAGCAGCTTACCGCGAAGCCAGGTCCTGGAGAGAGATGCTGAGTCAATATCCCGGGACGAGCTATTTATGTGCCACTGACGACATTGAAGATGAGTTCAGGAGTGTTTTTCGTGTAAGTCCGGCTAATATCACCAAAACCGGAGGAGTGGAGGTTGACATCACATTTGATATTGCTACCCGAAGCTTTCAGGTGATAAATCCTCTTGAAGTTGAAGCCGCTGTCAGTGAGCTTGAATCCCGAAAAGAAATGCTGCAAGAACATCCAGGGACCAGCTATTTATATGGCCCTAAAGACGTTGGAGATCTGGCAGGGAGTCCTTCTGATATTGATGCGGCTGAACCAAAACCGCAGGACAGGGTCAACTCAGCCACGCAATAGATGGCATTGTTTGGGCCGCTCTTTATGAACGCTCACATCACTTTAGGCTCCCCGCCCTCTGGATACTTTGGTGATGATGAGCACTGCCCTGCCTTGGCTCCTGCCCTTCAAAAAACCGCTGCACCAGACTGACCGAAGAAATATTGTAGGGCTAAATAAGAATGATAATGCTGGTGCGTAAGCCTTGGGCGGATCTGTCCCAATGGGATTGGTCTGCAAGTTGGTTGATGACAAATGCGAGTAAATCATTCTTTATAATTTCAATTCATTACATTATTGGTTCATATTTTTCCTGAAAAGTTCAGGATTTTCATAAAAATGATGGAGGCATTATTTTTCTGAGGAAATGACTATCCTAAATCACTGCTTTGCGGTTAAAAAACTGAAAGAAAAAAGGTGCTCCCTGTTGGTTTACAGTAAAATAGAGGTTGGTAAAAAAGCTATTTAAGTCAGCTGAAAAATAGGCATGAGCCGTAGTTTTTATTTGCTCCTGGTCATAATCGTACTAAATTTCAAACTCTATATTCGAAAGAAGCTATACGATGAGATTGTTTTTTTTTATGCTCATTTTTTCCACGCAATTTTCTTTGGCAGGAGGGTTTACTGAGGCTATTTTTGAGAATGATTTTAAAGCAGTTAAAGAGCTGATCGATCAGGGTTATCATCTGGCAAAAGATGCAGATGCAGTTCCCACTGCAATCAGCACCGGATCATTAGAGATGCTGCTTTTTCTGCTCAAACATGGTGCTGACCCAAATACCTTTACTCGTACCTACCGATATAATGGCCTGAACATAAGACATGTTTTAGGCGACACTTCAAGTATAGGTCAGATTGTTGCATTATTAAGTTATGGCGCAGTCGCTCATGATGGCCCAAATGGTCATAAGTGGGATTATAATATGGCAATAGTTGATAAGAGGTGGCTGCATGTAGCTGTTTATTATTATTGGGAGCGGATGTTAATGCACAATATACCAACACCCCCCAATAGCATTTCCGAACTCAATACCATTATAATGTCTCTGCCCTTACTTACTATTAAGGCTCTTGCTGTTTTTACTGAACATCAATTTAATTTAGAAGATATACTGACGTTGTTGCCAAATTATCTAAAGTCGTTTTTTAGAGTCTTTCTCAATTTTCATGAAGAAGACTGATAATAGGGTAGATCATGCAAGGCAATCAATAGCACTGTCGTATTTTTAATGGTCGCATAAACCCCATCTAATCAAGGCTCTTTTTAAATCGTTTTGCCGCGACCACTAAGCCACCGATAGTAAAAGCGCCCAGATAAACAGCATCCGTCGTCATGCCCTGTAACTCTGCTCCTCTTAAAATAATCCCCCTCATCAACCGCATATAGTGGGTTGCAGGCAAGAGTTCAGACAGCCATTGAGCCGCTATTGGCATGCCTTCAAAAGGAAACATAAATCCTGACAGTAGAATCGAAGGCAGCAGAATGAAAATGGTCATTTGTGAGGCCTGCAACTGTGTTTCTGCAATGGTCGAGATAATCAGCCCAAGGGTCAGGCTTGCAGAAATAAACAGCATGGTAGCCAGTAGCATCTGGATAATACTGCCGACAAAGGGCACATCAAAAATCAGGTGGCCCAGTGACATAATGATGCCGGTCTGAATAAACCCTACAAAAATATAGGGAATGATCTTTCCGATCATTAGCTCAATAGGGTGAACCGGTGTCGCGATCAGCAGTTCCAGATTGCCCCTCTCTCGTTCACGCACCAGTGCGGCAGATGTGAACATAATCATCGTCATGGTCAAAATAACGCCAACCAGACCCGGAACAATATTGACAACGGATCGTTGCTCCGGGTTGTAGTAAAGAACGATTTTAAAAAGCGCGCCCGAAGACTCAGGCTGAATCCCGGCAGTGGCACGGAAAGGCATCGTCTGGAGCTTTAAAATGGCCGAGCTGATCATAGGGTCTGAGCCGTCAATAAGCCACTGCGCGCCGGTTCTGCCATCGTTTAAGCGCTGGATGAAGTCGGATGGAATAATCAGGGCAGCTCTTACTTTTCCACTCTTGAGTGCTTCTTCTGCTCCCTGTGGACGTGCATCCTGACGAACTATTCTGATCACCTGAGTAGCCTCCAGTGCATCCATCAGAGCGCGGCTGAAGTAAGTGCGGCTGTTATCCACAGCAGTGACCGGTATCTCTCTGACATCGGTATTGATCGCGAAGCCAAACAGCAGCAATTCAATGAGAGGAATAATGACGATCATGGCAAAGGTGGCGCGATCACGGGACAGTTGTCGTAATTCTTTCATTAGAATCGAGGCAATTCTTTGAAGGCTATTGGTCATGCCCGACAGAGTTGAAAGCTTTTCCATTACTGCCGCCGCTGTTGGGTACAATGAACAAATACATCCTCAAGACTGGGGCGCACCCTTTCAATGGTTCTGTCTTTCATTTCTTCTGGCCACTGGCTTCGCAACCAGACTTCAGGCTCACTGATTGTATTGGTTATCAGAACCCGCAGGCGGGCTCCCTGCTGGGCCGAGGATAAAATTTCAGGTCGGGCTGTCAGGGCTTCCCTGACCAGCCGAAGTTCGGTGCCGTCTACTTCCAAAACCCTGGCTTGCATATCGGCCATGAGCTGCTTGGGGGAACCTTCGGCTTGCTTAATACCTCCCTCCAGAATGGCCAGACTATGGCAACGCTCGGCTTCATCCATGTAGTGAGTGGACACCAGAATAGTGACTCCCTGATCACAGAGGTCAAAAAGAGTTTCCCAGAAATCACGTCGGTTCTGAGGGTCTACCGCTGAGGTTGGTTCGTCCAGTAGCAATAATTCGGGTTTATGTAATGTTGCTGCTGCCAGGGCGAGCCGCTGGCGCTGCCCGCCACTGAGGCTGCCTGTCATACGCTTGCGGCGCTGGTCCAGACCATAGGTAGTGAGTTGGCTGTCAATGCGTTTATTGACCTCTCTGCCCGGCAGATTGAAAATTTGTGCCATGAACTTCAGGTTTTCTTCGACGGAGAGATCGTCGTACAAAGAGAATTTCTGGGTCATATAGCCCAGTCGCTGTCGAAGTGCTTCCGACTCTTTGGGTATTTCCAGCCCCAGAACACGAACGTCACCCTGACTGGGTGTCAGCAAACCGGTTAACATTCTGAGCGTAGTCGACTTGCCACTGCCATTGGGCCCCAGGAAACCAAAAATGGTCTTTTCTTCGATGTTCAGGTTCAGATGATCTACGGCCATGAAATCACCAAAACAGCGGGTCAGCCCTTTGGCTGAGATGGCCTGTCGGCTCACAGGGGCAGGTCCACTTGCACAGGCAGTCCTGATGGCAAATCAGAAGCGGTTTCCGGAAGCTGTACTTCGGCCATGTAAACCAGTCGGGAGCGTTCTTTTTCATTGAGGGCATAATGGGGAGTGAAGGCCGGGTCCAGAGAAACCCAGCGTATTTGACCAAGAAAAGATTTTTTGACGCCATCAATATGTACCGTCACGTGGTCGCCCACGTGAACAGCGGCCCTGCGGGGCTCTGGAACGTAAATGCGTGCATAGGGTGCTTCATGCAACAGCAGGATGGCCAGAGTGCTGCCTGCTGAAACTCTCTCTCCCAAGTGTCTGGGCAGACTATCCAGCCAGCTGTCTCTTGTGGCATAAATGGATAGATCCTCCAGCTTTCTCTGTTCCAGAAACTGATTGGCCAGAGCCTTTTTCATGGAAGCCTCTGCCTGTTCTATGACTTCAGGGCGATTGCCATTGAGCAAACTCTGGAGTTTTTCTCTGGCATTTACTTTTTCTGCCATGAGAGCATCACGATCAGCTCTCGCCTGATCCAGTCTGGATTGGCTGATCAGTTTGCGCTTTAACAGTGTTTCGTTTCTCTGGAACGTTTTATTGGCATCCACCAGCCGGGCTTCTATTTGCCCGACACTGGCTCTTGCTGCTGCTATGTCTTCCATTCTGGCGCCGTTGACTATTTCACTCAGATAAGCTCGTGCCCGTTCTGTTTCGGCCAGGGCCGCAGCAACGGCTGCCTGTTGCTTGCGATCATCCAGCTTCAGGATCACTTGACCGGTTCTTACCGGGTTGCCCTCATGGATGAGTATCTCTGTAATCAACTCCGAAGCGGTCGCTGTCAGAGTGACTCTGTCACGCTCAAGGGTTCCCAGTGCCTGATGGTTGTCGGAAGAGAAACAGCCGGAAAGCAAAAGTGACAGAACGGTAGTGCCAATTAAAGTCAGATGACTTTTTATCAATCTGCTCATAGAGTGAAAGCGTTTACTGTGACGATGAACATCCATCAAATGTAGTCACAAAATGAGAAGACGACCTATTACTGTCTGCGCCACCATGAAATGGAACTGAGGTTGGTAAGCAGGGAAGACAGCGAGTACCGAATCGCCTGGGAAGCGGGGGGAACATCGGTACTCTGATTACAGTTAGAAGTCGATCAGGTAGCTGAAGTCAGGAACTCAACAGAGGGCGCGAAGAATGCACAGCCAGTGGTGGCCTGTGAATAATCCATCAAGTGGTCATAGTGACCATGCCTGTCGGCCTTGACCATGGACTCCATCATTTTGTCAAAATGGGTCGGAGTGCGACAGTAGGAGACAAAGTAAAGTCCGCCTTCACTGGCATTGCCATAGGGCATACTGTGACGCAGGATTTCCATACTTTTGCCTCCACTGTCCTTGACGTTGGAACGCTTTACGTGAGCCGTTGGCGCTTTTTCTTCGCCACTGAATTCAATGTCGTCCTCCTTGGTGCGGCCGATCACTTTTTCCTGCTCAGTGACCGCCAGTTTGTCCCACTTTTTGAACGAGTGAACCCACTTCTGGGTATGGATATAGCAGCCTCCGGCAAACGATTGATCTTCATCACCCACCAGAGTGACGCTGGCCCTGTTATCTCCCTGTGGATTTTCGGTGCCGTCTACAAATCCGGTCAGGTCGCGACCGTCCAGGTAACGGAAACCTGTCTCATCTTCCTGAATGTCAACGGCTTGTCCAAAATGATCCATAGCTCTGTGCAACAGGATAAAATTGATATCCCGACGATTGGAACGGATATGGAGCAGCAGATCACCGGGAGTGGCAGGTGCAGTCCGGTCACCTTCTGTCACGGCTTTGAAGGGAGCGAGAAGCCTTGGCTTAGCGGCTTTGTACAAAGCGTCCCAGGCCTGACTGCCGATACTGATCGTGGAGGTCAGCCTGGCATCGGGGTACTGTTCGCTGAGATCCCGTGTCAGCTGTGGTATCAGCGCACAGGTCTTTTTAATCTGTGTGAGGCTGTCTGGATCTTGCCTGATAGTTAAAACCAGAAAGCAGGCATCGGTATTGGCTTCTGGAGTAATTCCTGATTGTGGTGTGCTCATTTCCAACTCTGACGTCAGTTTTCGAAACAATGGCAACCTGTCTGTTCGCTGTCTGGTGCCATTGCATAGCATGAAGGGGTTTAGGTTCCGGATCAATACACTTATCTGGCTTTATCGGATAGGTTACCGGCCTCTTCGCACTCACCTTCTTCAGCCATTTGTGCCAGTTGTGAACATTCTGATGACATCGGCTGGAAAGGACAAGCTGTGGTTTCCTCCTGACGGGTCATAAGGCTGGCAATCGTGTCCTGTCGGGTAATCTTGCATTCAATGGCGTCAATAGTTCGAAAGCTCAGCCAAATGGCTATGGCTGAGAACAGGACTCCTCCGGCTGCCTGACCCACCAGTACGCCATAGGGCCCCATATATGCAGAGGCGACCCAGATGAAAGGAACGGTACCCAGTGTCGCCCGACCCCAATTTAAGAGGGTTGAGTATCCGGGTTTGCCCAGATTGTTAAAGGCAGCATTGGCGACGAACAGAGTACCTGTGAACAAAAAGCTAATGGCAATCCAGTCGCAGAAAAACGACACCAGGCTGGCCGCTTCCCCCGTGGCTCTGAACACTTGAATGAGAATGTCCTGCAAGAAAAACAGTATGGCTGAAATGACAATGACATAATGCACAGTGAAGAGGATAGCATTTCGAAGCGACTCCCTGACCCGGCCCATCCGTCTCGCCCCAAAATTCTGGCCTATTATAGGTCCTACTGCTCCGGACAGGGCAAAAATGACACCGAAGGCGACAGGTATCAGTCGGTTAATGATTGAGTAGCCTGCTACGTAACTATTGCCGTACTGCGACATATAGCGAACCATCCAGGCGCCACTGAAAGGCATGGCCAGATTGGTGGCAATGGCAGGGAGGGTGATTGCCAGAATGTTTCTCAGATCCTTGCCAAAGTGGGAAAGACGGAAGGGGGAGTAGAGTTTATGTTTATAGAAAATGCCGTAAAAGGAAATAGCAAACATTGTGGCACGAGCCATCACTGAAGCAATGGCAGCACCCTCTATATTCAATTCCAGAAGAAAGATCAGTATAGGGTCCATTATGGCATTCACAGCTCCGGCTGAGAGTGACGATGTCATTGATAGCCTGGCATCTCCTACGGCTCTGAGCCCGGCACCGAGGGTCATGGACAAGCTGACCAGAGGCATGGAGGGAATCACAATATGCAGGTAACTGTCGGCCAGTTCATGAACTCGCCCGGTGGCTCCCAGCAAAGTCACCAGTTCAGGGATCAGAAGCCAGAAAACGATGGCCAGCGTGATACTGACTAACAGCACCAGGAAACAGATATTTACTTGATATTGACACGCTTTTTCCCGGTTGTGGCTGCCAATGGATCTGGAGACCAGGGCCCCGGCGGCAATGGATAAGCCAATACCCAGAGCCGAAGTGATAAACAGGATGGTGCCGGCATAACCAATAGCTGCAGCCAGAAATTTTTCACCGAGCAGACTGAGAAAGAAGAGGTCGAGCAGGTCGACAAAAAACAGCGTTGTGATGCCTGCTGCATTGCTGAGGCTCATGACAATGACGTGCTTCATTGTTGAACCCTGAGTAAAGCGGGCATGGGTCATGACAGGCTTCCGTTTCGACACCGTATGAAGTGTTCCGGTCAGTTGGATATAAAACGACCAAAGTCGTTAACATATAAGATAGAAAGAGTCGTGCTTTGATCAATGAACAGGACATTGCGCTTCGACCAGCTTAGTTCAGATCGCAGCGACGGGTCGGGTAAATGGCGTTACAATCAAGCGCTTTACTTCCTCTGGACTGTTTATCTTATGGATCTTATCTGGAACCGGGCTGAAACCGGGTCTCCATTGCTGATTCTGGCCCATGGTGCCGGTGCGGCTATGGACAGCGATTTCATGAATCAAATGGCCGTCTTGATGATGGCTGAAGGTATCAGTGTCGTGCGCTTTGAATTCCCTTATATGCGGGAGCGAAGGAAAACCGGTAAAAAAAGACCACCGGACAGGCAACCAAAATTATTGCACTGCTGGCAGGACGTGATTGAATATATCCAAAAGGATTATAACGGCCCTCTTTTCATTGGCGGTAAATCCATGGGCGGACGCATGGCCAGCCTGCTGGTGTCTGAGGTGTCTGGTCTTTCATTGAGAGGTGTCGTATGCCTGGGGTACCCATTCCATGCACCAGGTAAACAGGACAAACCCAGAACGGAGCATCTTGTTGATTTCCCATTACCCATGCTGGTGGTGCAGGGTAGTAGGGATGTCATGGGGGATTACAGCACCGTGCGAGGTTACGGCCTGTCAAAGAATATTGAGCTTCATTGGCTGGCCGACGGCAATCATGATCTGAAACCCAGGGTAAAATCGGGTTTTACTCATGAGCAACATCTGTTAGAAGCCGCACAAAAGATCTCAGCCTTCATAAAGTCATAAAGTAAAGTTTACGTATACTGATCTGAACTAAAGCCTCATAAAATGGTCTGAATTTTGTCAGGCAATTGTGAGGACTGACGTTGAAATCGACTGCAGCATTGTATCGGCAGGTCTGGATGTTTGCCTGGCCTGCCATTCTTGCCAATATTTCGGTCCCTCTCCTGGGACTGGTTGATTCAGGGGTGCTGGGGCATCTCTCCAGTGATATTTATCTGGCCGGTGTCGCCATCGGCAGCACATTGTTTTCACTGTTGTTCTGGGCTTTTGGTTTCCTTAGAATGGGAACCACCGGTTTGGTGGCCCAGGCGCTGGGTCAGGATGATCATCAGAAAACCCGGCAATGGCTGGCCCAGTCGATCCTGCTAGCTCTGGTGATCGGCTTTTTGCTGATTCTTTTACATCGTCCCCTCCTGGCTATTGCCCTGCCTTTATTTAATGCGGCCCCTGAAGTGGCTGAACAGGCCAGGATCTATTTCTCCACTCGAATATTTTCAGCTCCTGCGGTTTTGATTAACTTTACGATAGTTGGTTGGCTGATTGGAATGCACCGCCCTAAAGGGCCATTGTTTATTCTCGTGCTGGCCAATGTGGTTAATATTATTCTGGATCTGTTTTTTGTTCTGGACCTGGGAATGGCTACCCGGGGTGCAGCATTGGCAACAGTGATCGCCGACTATACCAGTCTTGTACTGGGGGTCTCGATGGTCAGTCAAACCTTGAGAGGTAAGTCTGGAACTTTTGTCCGTTCAATGATTCTGAGCCTGGGCTCTATGCGTCGCCTGCTGTTACTGAATCGACACTTGTTTGTTCGCACGCTCTGTCTGCTTGGAACTCAGGCTTTCTTTACGGCACAGGGAGCCCAGAGTGGCAGTCATATCCTGGCGGCCAATGCTTTGTTACTTAATATGTTGCTGCTGATTTCCAATGGACTGGATGGCTTTGCCCATGCTGCCGAAGCACTGACGGGTGAAGCTTTGGGGCAGCGAAAAGAAGATCGCTTTAAACAGATTGTCAGGGTAACAGGTTACTGCTCGCTCATTTGTGCCGTGTTATTTTTTTTCACCTTCTCGCTGGTGGGGCAGGGTATCATTGGTCTGTTGACAAATATCCCTGCCGTCGCCGAAACGGCAAACACTTATCTGCCCTGGTTGGCTGCCATGCCGTTGTTTGCCGTCTGGTGCTACTGGCTGGATGGTGTGTTTATTGGCGCCGCGCGAACGGATATGATGCAAAACACCATGTTGGTGGCGACGTTAATGGTCTTTCTGCCAGTCTGGTATGTCACCCGTAATATGGGTAATCACGGCTTGTGGTTGGCCTACAGTGCCTTTATGCTGGCCCGCAGTGCAGGACTGGCTATTGTTTATCGATCCCTGAGTCGGTCCGGTTCCTGGGTCGGATAACAGGAGTGAATGTGTCGGATACTATAGAAATTGATCATGAACTGGATACTTCAGGTCTGCTTTGCCCGGAACCGGTCATGATGTTGCACAACAAAGTGAGAGACATGAAGCCGGGAGAAATGGTCAGGGTTATAGCGACTGATCCTTCTACCCAGCGTGATATTCCCAAGTTCTGTAACTTTCTGGATCATGAACTGCTGTCTCATGAGCAGGTGGAAAAACGGTATATCTACCTGATTCGGAAGTCAGCCTCCTAGGAGGCTTGTATTTGTGTAACTTAACCGGGTTGTCGCGCTAACCTTTCTGCTCCAATAGATAGCCCTGGCTTTTGAAAGGACAACTAAGGACAACCAGATGCCTGAGAGAGATTGCGAATGAAGGTTACGCTTTTAATCCTCGATTATTTGGGTAAAGGCAGTTTGATTTTTTATGGGTGCCCTAAATCTTCTGGTCATCTTCTAAGAACGGCGCCACGTGTCATCATGTCCATGATAATAATACTTCAGTAATTGCATGCCAACGAGGCTGTGTGCTTCTCTGTAATAAGGGTCTGGATTATAAGAGTCATCAGTACGTCCACTAACTGGCTTTTCATGAAGGTCTATAATGCAGGGTTTCTTTAAGGCACCTCTTAAAAAAACATCTTTAGCGTGCTCTGCCACAAAAAAACAACTGTTTTCACCGTCCCAGGAAACGCCTCTATCAGATTCCAAGAGATAATCGTAGTGAGATGAAATATGTACAATCTGTTTTGATAGGTGTTCATAATTACTGTCTGCTTCACCACTTAGAATATAATCAAATAGTTTTATCGCATTATCTCTGGAGTATTTTTTTGATGTTCTTTTATTTAGGTAGGGCATTTCAGAGAAAAATGATCTATGCCTCTCTAAACGGATTTTATCAGTTTCAGATAGTTGTTCTGTAACGTCTTTATCTATATAGATAAGTGGCAATGTCATTGACATTTTTGGCTGAGTGAATATCCCGCGGCTAGCTAATATATAAGGTGGTTTAGATAACCACTGATTGTCAATGTCTGAATAAAACAAATGATTAACCCCTAGTTTTTGCAAACGATTAGCTAGTTTGGTTTTGTTTTCAGACTCTGACTTAGCTATGCAAAATCTTATAGTCTCGGTAATGTTTTGAGACACAATAACTCTAATGGAATCCATAAACTGAAGGCACATCGATGAAGCATATTTCGCTAATTGTACGAGAAAATCTAGCTGCAGATCTGTTTCCATAGAGATACATAAGATATTATCATGATCTTTAAATTCAGCCTTCATCTGATCAATTTGTGTGCTTGTCAGATTCATATCCGAAAACACAATAAGTAATGGGATATCATCTTTACTGAGATCGGTTCCTTCTTGCAATATCGTTTGAATATAATTAATTCCAGTAAGATGTCGAGGATTATTCAATCCATTAAATATGCTGGTGCCATGCAGTGCGGCCCATGTGTGAAAGACCGGACATGGAGGACATACCCTCAAATCCATAGCGCTGGCTTTCTCCAGTGAATCAATGCCTGAAAACTTTAAACTATCAGCCATATTCTTCCATGACTCTTTATCAATTGAATCAAAAAAAATTGGATCTGCCGTGAACACTATATTTTTTGCAAGGCGCATGTGGTGACTATCGTTATCTTTCCCGGACGGTACCAAGGAAATGCATCTTGATGATATGTCCTTACACCCAAAATGCTCTTCTGTGTACTCTTCTGCCTTAGGAAGGTATTTCTTATTGTTAACTTTATTTTTAGATAGGCTTTCTGTCAGCGTTTCAGTGTACAGTGACGAATATCCTGCCGGATGTATTTGCTCTCCTACAACTTGATCCATGTCCTTGCTCCTTGTTCTTTGCTCCTTAGAACCTTACAACGTGTGTTGGTTCTGATTCATTGCTAACAAGTGTGCAAGAATGCCTAACAAAATGAAAAAGTGAACAAAAAGTGAAAAATGAATAAGAAATAGACAGAGAGATTCATATAAAAAATTGAAAAAGCACAAATGGAAAAAGACATTCATATATTTGACCCGCATGGATTACTTATATGGTGAGGATTACCAGGCTGGAGAGTGGCATCGGTGGAATGGTGTATATTTGAGATCAAGATTGGGCTTGGTACTGTTATAGAAATGAAAAAGCTGGGTATACAGTTGATTTTAATATGCTGATTTAGAATGATCGTGAGCCAACAAAAAATCAGGAGCTTGCACCTGAGATGCATTTCCTTAATTTGATGTTATGTCTATTTTAGCTCAATCGATTTCACTGATCAGGTGCGTTTGTAACTCGTCGTAAATCTTATCAAAAGTTGCTTTGATACCGATTAAAGGTTCCCCGTTGCTATTAAAAGAAGCAATAAAAGGAACATTAAAATGAAAAGTTACTGTATTATTATCAATTGTTGTTGATGCTGTCGTTTCGAGAAAAGTTTGCTGGTCTAATAAGGTTTCAGTAGATGAAGGCAGCTCGGAAAATGTAAGAGATTCAGGATTTTCAGATGGAAAAACTTCGGAGCAGTATGCTCTATTGTTTTTTTGATCATCTGATTCCTTTTGAATATTTACTGTCAACTGTTCAGAAATAGTTAGCTCTCGGGGACGATGATTTCTTATATTAGTTGCAATTTTTTCTGATATTTTTCCAAAAATAAATTTCTGTATCAGTTGAGTAAGACTGTATATCTCAGCATATTCCTTTTCGAAAGTTAGTCTGTTTTGATTTACTAAAACTGTTATTTTTATTGTACCCTTTATTTCATTTGATGTGGTACTGCCGGAGATAAAAAACAGTAGCATCATTGCTTTTACGAGCAGACTCATCTATCAAATCTCATTGATGGCGATACACGGCATTGAGTATAGGCATATAAAAGAATAGGGACATCCATATATTTGACCAGTCTACGGATTGAACTACTTTACTGCTGTTTCCAATTTTTACCATTGTAGCTGAAGATCTCATGACTCAGGTTCGCAGTAGCCTGATTGATTCAGGTTCGACTCCGTACTATCGGTGTGTTCGCAGGGCTAATTTGTGTGGTGAGGATCATCTGACTGAGAAGAATGTTGCGCATCATCGGCAGTGGGTGGTTGACCCATTGGTTTCCATCTTTGCCGTCGAAGCCTGTGCTGATCTGTAATGTCTAATCATTATCATCTGGTGCTGCACATTAGCTCCAGCGGGTTTTTTCTGTTCTAATTTTTCTTTTTTTGTTTAATTGTCTCGATTATTATGATTTTTTATTAATGGTTGTCCTTATCTTTTTCTTGAAAAATAAGGTGGCACCTCAAACTTTGTACTTGATTTTGGATTTTTGCTTTTCCAGATATTCAGTGCTATTTTTCGTCGTAAGTTAGGTATGACAGAGAGCAGTACAGAATGAGATTAAGAAATACGATCTTAGTGTTACTAATATATGCACTTCCATATCATTCAAGCGCAACAGTGCTTTCAACTTCTACTCGTTTCATCTCATTTTACGATAAAGCTTTTACAAGAGCATTTAAAAAAAGCGAATATAGCCTGGAAAGCTTTATTGGCGCTCGTGAATCATCTGGGCTTTCAAAAATGATTGAAGGTATTAGAATGATGAGAGCAGTGCTTTTAAGCGAAACTCAATCTAACCCCACAAATCCAAAAGATATATATTTAGGGCAATTATGGAACTTGCAACAGAATGGTTTAGTTGCTACCAGCGTTGATCAATTTTTAATGTTTTCTTCCCTGTCTCCCTTGTCCGGACCAGGTGGTCAACTTGATAATACTTTTGAGGGTTTGCAAAGAAATAAAGGATTGAATGAGGACTTAAAGAAGGTCTTGCTGATGGTGTTGGAAATACTTAATGAAAGTAGTGAGTTTATAAACTCATGTAGTGAATTAGGACTACTTGAAGAACTGCAAGACATAAAGAGAGAGATTGAGGAGCTAACTCAAGGTGAATAAAAAGTGGCAGATATGAGTTTTCATTCAGGAAGCAAAAAAAACTGCATATTTGAAAAACGATAAACTTTAAGGATATCTTGGTTTATCCAATGATTTTGCATAGTCAGCACACACAATAACTGTTAGTAGGATCTCCCGCTCTTCAGGCAGGTCTTCCGGCTTGGCACTTTATCAGATCTAAGGTATTTTCTACCAAGTGCACCATGTGAAATCATGTCCATGATAATAATATTTAAGTAATTGCATTCCAATGAGACTATGTGCTTCTTTGTAATATAGATCTGGATTATAAGAATCATCAGCAAGTTTACTAGTTGGCTTTTGATGAAGGTCTATCCTCCAGGGGGTTTTTAAAGCACCTCTTAAAAAAACTTCTTTAGAGTGCTCTGCCACAAAAAAACAACTATTTTCACCTTCCCAGGAAACCCCTTCATCTATATTGAATAGGCATGTGTAGATAGGTGAAATATGTGTAATCTGTTTTGATAAATGTTTAAAATTACATTCTGCTTCACCACTTAAAATATAATCAAAAAGCTTTTTTGCTTTATCTGTAGACCATTTTTCTGAATTTCTTTTATATAAGTAAGGAAGCTCAGAGAAAAATGATCTATGTCTTTCCAAAAGTTTTCTATCAACATCAGATAGCTTTTTTTCATCTTCACTTTTTATATAGATGAGAGGCAACGATCTTGATATTGTCGGCTGACTAAATATTCCATGACTAGCTAAAATGTGAGGAGGTTTGGATATCCATTGGTTATCAATATCTGAATAAAACAAATAATTAGTCCCTAGCTTTTCTAAACGATTAGCTAGTTTGATTTTGTTTTCAGATTTTGCTTTATCTATACAAAAGCTTATAGTCTCAGTAATGTGTTGAGATACAACAAGTCTGATGGAATCCATAAACTCAAAGCTCATAGATGAAGCGTGTTTCTCTAATGGCTTGGGGAATTTTAGCTGCAGGTCTGTTTCAAGCGAGATACATAATATATTATCATGATCTTTAAATTCACCCTTCATCTCATTAATTTGAGATTCTGTTAGATTCATCTCCGAAAATACTATAAACAATGGGATATCATTTTTACTCAGATCAGTTCCTTCTTTTAATATCCTTTCAACATAATTAATTCCCCTGAGTCTTTTAGGGGTATTCAAACCATTGAATATTGTGGTGCCATGCAATGCGACCCATGTGTGAAATAGAGGGCAGGGAGGACATACCCTTAAATCCATAGCGATGGCTTTCTCTAATGAATTAATGTTTGAAAATTTTAAACTATCAGCCATATTTTTCCAGGATTCATCATCAATTGAATTTAAAAAAAATGGACTTTCATTAGCAACTATATTTTTTGCAAGTGCGATGTAGTGATGATCCTTATCTTTTTCGGTCGGAGCCAGAGAAATACTTCTTAATGACAGTACCTTGTGCTCAAGATAGTCTTCTGTGCATTCTTCTGCTTTTGAAAGGTATTTCCTATCATGATCAGTATTTTTAGATAGCCTGCCTCCCTCCGTATCGGTGTATAGTGGGGTATATGCGGCAGATAATTTTTTCGATCCTATAATTTGGTCCATGTACTGATTTCTATTATTTAATGCTTTATTTCTTAGTATCTTAAAACATTTATTGGTTCTAAATGATTACTAGAAAACAGGTAAGATTGTCTGAAAAAATCACAAAGGACCTAATGTATACCGTTTTTACCTGAGATTGAGACTGCCCTACGCTAAAAGATTTTTTCTGTTACCTAACTTTTTTGCTAGATTACTTGTGGTTTTTCGGTGAACTACTATCCAGTATCATTTAATTGAGTTCTAATAGCGATTAGGCATCTTCTATTATTTGATCCACGTGCCATCATGCCCATAGTAATAATACTTGAGTAATTGCATTCCAGTGAGTCTGTGTGCTTCTCTGTAATATGGATCTGGATTATGACAATATTCAGTATCCGGTTTTTGATGAAGATTTATCATGCTAATTCTTCTTGAAGCGGCTCTTAAAAAATCTCCTTTAGAGTGCTCTCTTACAAAGAAGCAACCATTGTCACCTTTCCAGGAAATTATTTCATTATTAGCCCTCAAAAGATAATCGTAGTCGGATGAAATTTTGACTAACTGCTTTGATAGATGTTGATAATTACTCTCTGCTTCACCACTTAAAATATAATCAAATAGCATTCTCGCTTTGTCTGTAGACCACTTCTTTGAATTTTCTTTATTTAGATGAGGCAGTTCAGAGAAAAATGATCTATGCCTATCTAAAAGCTTTCTATCGGCATTAGGTAGTTTTGTACTGTTAATGTATGTGTTAATAAGTGGCAATGTACTCGACATTGTTGGCAGAGTAAACATCCCATGTCTGGCTAATATGAAAGGTGGTTTGGATAACCATTGATTATCTATATCTGAATAAAATAAATGATTAACCCCTAGCTTTTCAAAACGATTAGCTAGTTTGGTTTTTTTTTCAGAATTTGCCTTGTCTATACAAAAGCTTATAGTCTTAGTAATATTTTGAGATACAACAACTCTAATAGAATCTATAAACCTGATGTTCATGCGTGAAGCATATTGCTGCAATTCTGCAGGGAATGTTAGCTGCAAATCTGTTTCTAACGAGATACATAAGATATTCTCATGACTTTCAAATTCAGCCTTCATCTGTTCAATTTGAGAGCCTGTTAGATTCATATCTGAAAAAACTATAAACAGGGGGATGTCACTTTCACTGAGTTTAGTTCCTTCTTCCAATATCCTCTTAACATAATTTATTTCCGCGTGTCTTTCAGGATTATTCAAACCATTAAAGATAGTGGTGCCATGCCATGCGCCCCATGTGTGAAAGACTGGACATGGAGGGCATAC